>JAGNPC010000139.1 GCA_017989795.1 Paludibacter sp.
GTCAATCGATGTGTTTTACCCGAACCAGCCGATGCGCGAAAGATTTTTAACATCGTGATGTATTTATAGTTTTAATACTTATAGCCTAAAAGTATTTTACTTCTTTGCCTTCGATAAAGCTTAAGAGGTTATTCGCTAGGCGGCTGGCACCTATGCGGAACATTCTATTATTGAGCCATTCGTCGCCAAGAATGTGTTTAACTAAGGTATAATGTTTCACGGCATCTTCGGTGCTTACAATTCCTCCAGCAGGCTTGTAGCACACTTTTTGTCCCGTTTGCTCGTACCATTCTTTTATTGCTGAGCACATAACGTAAGTAGCCTCCAAGGTGGCAGCTACGGGCATTTTCCCAGTAGATGTTTTAATGAAATCGGCTCCGGCAGCCATGGCAAGCAAGGATGCCTTTTTAATATTGGTGGCTGAACCAAGTGCACCGCTTTCGATAATTACTTTGAGATGTGCTTCGCGACAAGCAGCTTTTATTTCGGAGAGCTCTTCGAGAACTTCATCGTAGTTACCTTCGAGGAATTTACCGATAGAGATTACTACATCAATTTCGGTGGCTCCTTCCATTACACACAAGGCTGTTTCGGCCACTTTTACTTCTATAAATGTTTGCGACATGGGGAAGCCAGCCGCCACCGATGCTATACCAACATCGGGCAATAAAAGTGTAGAACTAACCGTAGAAACTAAGGATGGTGAAACACAAATAGCTCCTACATTAGGTAAATGCGGAAATGAGTCGTTGAACTGATTGACTTTTTCGGTAAAAGCTACAATCTGTGCTGTAGTATCGGTGCTATTGAGCGACGTAAGATCTATTAAGCTCAAGCAAGTTTTGTAAACTGCTTGGGTATTATTCGCGTCGTACTCGGCTGCAATAATTGCATCAATATCTTGTTTTACAACATTCTCGTCGATATTGCAATTGTATTTTTTAAAAAGATCGTCTATTTTGCTCATGTTTACAAAGTTAGAAGTTAGAAATTAGAAATTAGAAGAAAGAGTTTGCAGTCCCGATACATCGGGATCTTCGTTACACTACGATTTGCAGTAACATTAAAGCATCATCACATCTTTAAGTCCCCCAAGGGGGATTTAGGGGGCTATCATCACATCAGTTTCTCATTCTCCTTATGCCGAGTGGCATCACGCTCGGTTTTTTTAAGCATGTTTTTTTCAAAAGCTTCCGTTAAATTCACGCCTGTTTGATTGGCCATGCAAATAAGAACCCAAAGTACGTCGGCCATTTCGTCGGCTAAGTTTTTATCTAAGTCCGATCTTTTGAACGACTGATCGCCAAAGGTGCGTGCCATGATGCGTGCTAATTCACCCACTTCCTCGGTTAGAATGGTCATATTCGTTAGCTCGCTAAAATACCTTACACCAATGGTTTTTATCCATTCGTCGACCTGCTTCTGCGCATCGTTCAACGTAAGATCACTACTCATTAAGGCGAGCAATAATGGTTTCGTTTCCAGTGGTTTTGTCGCCTACTTTTACGTAAATCTCGGTATCGAGTGGAAAGTATAAATCGACACGTGAACCAAATTTAATAAAACCAAGGTGCTCGTTGAGGTGACAAGATTTGCCAGGACGCGCATAAGTAACAATACGACGTGCTAAAGCTCCAGCAATTTGGCGAAGCAAGATCACATTACCACCTTCGCTCTCTATAACAACGGTTGAACGCTCATTTTCGTGGCTCGATTTGGGCAAATAAGCCGCCATGTGGCGACCATTGTGGTGCACCGATTTTAGCACTTTACCTTTGATAGGATACCAGTTGGCATGCACACTAAACACCGACATGAAGATAGACACTTGCAAGCGACGATCGCCAAAATGCTCTAGTTCGTCGGTAGGCTCCACCACCACCACTTTTCCATCGGCTGGGGCTATTACCAAGCCCGAATCGTCGATTTCGACTACGCGACGTGGGTTACGGAAAAAGTACACAAAAAACAAAAGTATAGCGGCCGACAAGCTAGTTGTAACAGCAATTGCAAATGTAGGGAATCGTAAATAAATAAAGAGGTTAAGTACAAATAGAATAAATAGGAGGCTAAATAAAATCATGTAACCTTCTTTGTGTATTCGAATGCGTCGTTTCAAGCGTTTCATTGTTTAATTAATAAAGTCTTTATTTTTATATTTTATAAATATGGAAAAAAGCAAACAAAGATAGCCAAAAAAACGATTCGATGCAAACCAGCAGAACAACTTTAATAATCCATCGAATTTCATTACCTTTGCAGGTCAAAAAATTGAAGTTTAACATATTAATAAATAAAATGAATTTGTCCTTACTAAGTGCTATATCGCCAGTAGATGGCCGTTACCGCACAAAATCAGCTGATTACGCATTGTATTTTTCGGAATTTGCACTTATTAAATACCGCGTACAGGTAGAAGTAGAGTATTTTATTGCTCTTTGCGAATTGCCACTCGCTCAATTAAAACAAGTACAGTTTGATGTATTCCCAAAACTTAGGGCTGTTTATCAAAACTTTAGCGAGCAAGATGCACAAAGCATTAAAGACATTGAAAAAGTAACTAATCACGATGTAAAAGCGGTAGAATACTTCTTAAAAGAGAAATTTGACGCGCTTGGACTGGCCGATTTTAAGGAGTTTATTCACTTTGGACTTACTTCGCAGGACATTAACAACACGTCGATACCTTTGTCAATAAAAGAAGCACTTGCCAATGTCTATTATCCAGAAATGGATGCTATTGTGCTTGAGCTACAACGTATGGCCGACGAATGGCGCGATGTGTCGATGCTAGCAAAAACGCACGGACAACCAGCCTCTCCTACTCGCTTAGGCAAGGAAGTGATGGTGTTTGTGTACCGCTTGGAGCAACAATTAGCTCAACTTAAAGGCATTGCTGTATCGGCTAAGTTTGGTGGTGCTACGGGTAACTTCAACGCACACAAAGTTACTTATCCGGCCATTGACTGGAAGAACTTTGGTAATACCTTTGTGGCCGAAAAGTTAGGTTTGGAGCGTGAACAATGGACAACACAAATTTCGAACTACGATAATATGGCTGCTCAGTTTGATGCATTGAAACGTATCAACACTATATTAATAGATTTCTGTAGGGATATATGGACGTATGTTTCAATGGAATACTTCAAACAAAAAATAAAAGCGGGCGAAGTGGGTTCATCGGCTATGCCACACAAGGTGAACCCGATAGATTTTGAAAATGCGGAAGGTAACTTGGGCATGGCGAATGCGATTTTTGAATTCATGTCGGCTAAATTGCCTATTTCGCGCTTACAACGTGACTTGACGGATAGCACTGTACTCAGGAATGTGGGTGTGCCATTGGCGCATACTTTAATTGCTACGCAAAGTATCCGCAAGGGCTTAAGCAAATTATTGCTGAACGAAACGGCTCTTTACCGCGATTTGGATAATACTTGGGCTGTTGTGGCTGAGGGTATTCAAACAATTCTTCGCCGTGAGGGCTACCCACAACCGTACGAAGCGTTGAAAGCGTTAACTCGTACCAACGAGGGCATTACGGCTCGTTCGATTAGTGAGTTTATTGATACGCTTGGTGTGGATGATGTGATAAAAGACGAACTGAAACGTATTACGCCTCGGAATTATACGGGAGTTTAAGACAGAGGTGAGAGGTAAGGGGTAAGAGGTGAGAGGAAGAAGTTTGCAGTTTGCAGTTTGCAGTTTACAGTTTACAGTAAGAAGTAAAAAGTTTGCGGTTTGCAGTAAGAAGTGAGGCGATTGAAGCGTGAGGATATTATGTTAATTCTAGAAGTATGAATGGTTTTTGGTTGTTATTGAAGCGTTTTGCGGCTCCGTACAAAAAGTATATAGGGCTGAGCTTGCTGTTCAATTTATTGGCGGCGGTGTTTAGTTTGTTCTCGTTTGCGGCTATTATTCCTATTTTGCAAATTCTTTTTGGGATAGAAAAGGCGGCTGCTACGTACGTGAACTGGCAATGGAGCGATGGTATAGAACTGGTGGCGAAGGCGATAAAAAACAATGCGTATTACAGCATTGAGCAGTTGGTATTGAGCGCTGGGCCTGACTTGGCGCTGATGTTACTGGGTGTTTTTTTGGTGTTTAGTGCCGCTTTAAAAGTGGGTGCGGCGTACTTTGGATCGTTTTTTATAATTCCTATCCGCACGGGTGTAGTGAGGGATTTGCGGAATCAGCTGTTTAGCAAAATTGTGTCGCTGCCTATTGGTTATTTTTCGGAGGAGCGAAAAGGCGATATCATGTCGCGTATGTTGGGTGATGTGAGTGAGATTGAGGCCTCGATTATGAGTTCGCTAGATACGCTCTTTAAAAACCCGATATTGATAGTGATTTACCTCGGCGTGATGTTTGCGTTGAGCTGGGAGCTGACGGTTTTTGTGTTGTTGTTGCTGCCGTTTAGTGGCTGGTTTATTGGGCGCATAGGGCGGTCGCTGAAACAGAGATCGAAAAAAGCGCAGGAGCAAACGGGCGATATGCTGGCGCAAATAGAGGAAACATTGGGCGGCTTACGAATTGTAAAGGCGTTTAATGCGGAACAAAAAGTGGAAAACCGCTTTTACAAGATGAACGAAGATATTCGGAGGACTTTAAGGCGTGTGTACAATCGTCATAACTTGGCGCATCCGCTGGGCGAAATTATTGGCACAGCGGCAATTGCACTGATAGTTTGGTTTGGAGGCTCACTTATTGTGCATCAAACAAGTACGATTGGTGCTGCTGAGTTTATTTATTATATTTTGATATTTTATAGTATTATAAACCCGCTTAAGGATTTGAGTAAAGCTAGTTTTAGTGTACAAAAAGGTCTGGCTTCGCTGGATAGGGTAGATACAATACTGAATGCTGAAAATACGATAATAGATCCAATTAAGCCTATTGAAATAAATGGGTTTAATAACGTGATTGAATATAAAAATGTTTCGTTTAAATATCAAACCGAATGGGTGCTGAAGGACGTGAACGTCCGAATTGAGAAAGGAAAAACAATTGCATTTGTTGGTCAGTCGGGCTCTGGAAAATCGACACTGGTGGACTTACTTCCTCGCTATTACGATGTGGTAGAGGGGCAAATTTGTATTGATGGTGTGGACATTCGCGACATTAAAACACATGATGTGCGTACGCTGCTGGGCAATGTAAACCAGGAGGCTATTTTATTTAACGATACGTTTTACAACAATATTACCTTTGGGGTTGAAAATGCCACGATGGAGCAAGTGCAGGAAGCGGCTCGCATTGCCAATGCACACGATTTTATAATGGCTACCGAAGAAGGCTACCATACGAGCATTGGCGATAGAGGTTCAAAACTGTCGGGCGGACAACGTCAACGCGTGAGTATAGCGCGTGCGATATTGAAAAACCCACCGATATTGATTCTCGACGAAGCAACGTCGGCATTGGATACGGAGTCGGAAAAACTGGTACAAGAAGCGCTTGAAAATCTGATGAAAAGCCGCACAACGCTGGTGGTGGCGCACCGACTATCGACCATTAAACGCGCCGACGAGATTTGTGTGATGCACGAAGGACGCATTGTGGAACGTGGACGTCACGACGAGCTGATAGAACTCGATGGATACTACAAACGACTGGTGGATATGCAAACGTTTTGATTCGACTAAAACACATTAAAAAAACAGCTGGAATCTGGAATAGATTGCAGCTGTTTTTTTTGTGTGTGAATTTCAACACATCAAACCATCCAAGGAAATCGGAAACAGGTTTCGTTGAAAAGGGCATAGTCGGCAATGCCATTTACGGCAAAGGTTTTAACAAGCTTGGCTTCGCTGAGTAGCTGCTTGGCCAGTACGATGG
>JAGNPC010000011.1 GCA_017989795.1 Paludibacter sp.
TGGTAATATACCTGCATTTACAGCATTCAACAATACAAATAAAGTGCAAAACGCAGTGGTACGTGTTGAAACTAGTTTGCAATCGGATAGCGCTTCATGCACTGCTCCTGTCACTCAATTTATTATTACAGTAAACCCAACATCTACGGCTCATTTTGCAGGCGAAAACAATCACTGCCTCGGTTCTATTGATGCGCATATTCAGATTGTAGCTCAAAATGGTCGTGCGCCTTATCGTATTCGCTATAGCTTAAATGATGGTACGCCTATTCAACTTACCACTTCTGTTGGTAATGATACCTTAGAAATTGACGTGCCAACAAACAAACCAGATAAATTAAACTACCGTATTTTGAGCGTTCAGGATGCCGATGCTGTTTCGTGCGATGGTGTGAATGTAGATTCGTTGCTAGTTGAAATAGCTGATAATCCGATGATAGTTGCACAGCCTATGGCAACTCAACAAGTGTGTTTGGGTGCTCAAATTGATCCATTAGTTGTGGTTAATGCGGGTGGTGCTGGCGTGCTTAAAGTGCAATGGTTTACAAATACAGTAGCCGAAAATTACGGTGGGCAAAAAATTGAAGGAGCACAAAGTTTGACTTTTGCACCATCTGCTTTCTTATCAGTAGGAAATTATTATTATTACTGTACAATTACAATGAATGGTAGTAATTGTGGTTCGGCAACAAGTGAAGTAGCACACGTAGAGGTGGTAGCCGATCCTATTATTGTGGAGCATCAAAATTTAGTACAAACAACATGCGTTAATTCGCCGCTTCAATCGCTAGGTTTAAAAGCCAATGGTGGTTCGGGAGCATTTAAATATCAATGGTTTGTAACAAACGATACAACGCAGGCTTGGGTGAAAGTTGAGGGTGCAACTGCTCAATTGTACGAGCCGGCATCTACCGAAGTGGGTACACGTTATTTTTACTGCGAAGTTTCACAAACAGGTGTAGGTTGTGCTGTTGTTAGTAAGTTTTATCAAGTAAATGTTTTAACAGCTCCACAATTTGTAAGTCAACCTTTGTCGCAATTGATTTGTAAAAACGATACAACAACAAGCCTTGGCGTAAGTTACAGTGGTGCAAACGAAAAAGTGGCCTATCAGTGGTTTGTAAATTCCGCACAAACGCTTGAAGGTGCTCAGGCTATAGTTGGTGCAACAAAAAGCACTTACAAACCGCAATCAAAATTAGCTGGTAAAATGTATTACTATTGCTTGTTGACTTTCGAAACAAGTGGATGCGCAGTTTTAACTAGCTCTATAGCCGAAATTAATGTAATGCAATATCCAGTAATTGCTGATAAAGCAATACAGGTTGTAAGCAATAAACAATTTCAATTTGTACCTAATGCTGAAACAGATACCATTCCAGCTGGTACAGTTTATACCTGGACGGTTGCAACTACCAATTCAAATCTTACGGGTGTAGCTAACGAATCAGTGCCACAATCAGCAATAGTTGGTCTTATTACTTCTAGTTCGGATACAGTTCAACGCATTGATTATTTGGTTACTCCTGAATTAAATGGATGTACTGGTCAAAGCTTTTTATTGCATCTTAGTGTAATGCCTGCCTTGGGATTTGAGGTTGATAAAAAAGATATTAGTTGTTTTGGTGATGGAAATGGTAAGTTGACAGCGCGTGTTTTTGGTGGTGTGAAATTTAGCTCAGCTTCACAAGCTTATCGCGTTCAGTGGACTGGTCCTGCTGATTTTCAATCGCAAAGTTTACAACTTACAGGCTTGCAAAAGGGTGAGTATGAGTTGCAAGTGACTGATTCGTTGGGTGATGTGGTGTCGGGCAAGTTTACTATCCTTGAGCCCGAAAAACTCGAAATGACTGTGAGCTCATTCGTGTCAACAAATTGTTTTAATGATTCTATTGCTGCAATTGACGTAACAATTAAAGGTGGAACAGGAGCGTATGTATACAGTTGGACTAAAGATAATAAACCTTTTGCTGCTACCGAAGATGTATCGGCTTTAGGTAAAGGTGTTTATCAACTTACTGTTCAGGATTCAAATCTTTGTACCATTGTTTCTGATATGTTCGAAGTGTTGGAACGTCAAGAAATTGTTATTGCTTTAGAAAATCAAATGAATAACAGCTGTTTTGGTGGAGCAAGTGGAAGTGTTACTGTTGCTGTATCGGGTGGTATAGCCTTTAAATCTGATTTGGGATATGCGTTTAATTGGAGTGGTCCAAATGCATTTACTAGTAAATTGCCATATATAGACAATCTAGCCAATGGTGTTTATACCCTTGTTGTTACCGATTCTATAGGTTGTGTGGCGTCAAAGATAGTTGTGATAACTTCGCCAGCCGAAATTAAAACGGATGTGTTTATTACCCCTGTATCGTGTTATGGTAAAAACGATGCTACTGTTACTGTTAATATTAGTGGTGGAACGGCGCCATACGAAGTGCTTTGGAGCAATTATGCTACGGGCGTTTATCAAGAAAATGTGGCTTCAGGAACATATAAGCTTAGAATTGTGGATGCTAATAAGTGCGAAAAAACCATTGAAGTAGTAGTTGCCGAAGAAACACAATTTACCGTAATACCAACTGTACGTCAAATAAGTTGCAATGGAGCTAAAGATGGTAGCATTCAATTGAAAATAAGTACAAACAGTAAAATGCTTAAAGTAAAATGGTTAGATGGATCAACTGCTGGTAGTCAACGAAATAACTTGGCGCCAGGCATTTATAAAGTTGAAGTGAGCGATGGTAGCCCATGCGTACTTACCAATACTTTTGTTATTGCCGAACCTGCTAGGATTGAATTAACCTCCAAAATAACCAATTCGTTTGCTTGTTCTACTCAAAATAGTGGTGCTATTGCAATCAACGTTGTTGGAGGTAATGCCCCTTACAAATATCTTTGGTCTACAGGTATAACTACCCAAAATATCAGCGGATTGTATCCAGGTACTTATTTTGTTACAGTTACCGATTCGTTGGGTTGCGAACTGATTGAAAGTTTTGAACTTTTACGTCACGAGCCTATTAAAGTAGATTTGAAATTGAAATCGGCCTACGACAATACAAAATTGAGTTACAAACAAATATGTACAGCTCAGGTAACAGGTGGTTTGGCTCCTTACAGTTATCGTTGGTCAACAGATACAACCTTGGCAGCTAATGTAAACGTAATTGATGTTTTTGCAAATCAAACTATATCGGTACAAATAACCGATGCACTTGGATGCATGGTTACTGCTTATGCTAAAACCGATATTCCACAAAGCGAGATTATTTCGCAAGTAATCGATTGTAATAATCAGGTTTATAGCTTCGATGTGCTTACACCTCCATTGGTATTTAGCAACTTGAAATATAGCTGGGATTTTGGCGACGGTGCTTACTCGGATGTTAAAACACCTACACATAACTACCTAAATGCGGGTGATTACACAGTTAGCCTCAAAATTTCGAGCGATCAAGCGATATTGAGTTTCCAATCTACAGTTCATGTGGAGGGTTTACCACAGCTTAAACTCGATCGTGAAGCACGCTTTTGCAAAGGTGATTCCGTTGAATTGATTGTGTCGGGTGCAGATAGCTACATTTGGAACGATGGTACCAAAGGTACACGCAAAATGATTAAACGTGAAGGCGATTATTCAGTGGTAGGTATTTCGGTCAATGGATGTACCTCTACATTAAACTTTACAGCTAAACATTTCGAATATCAAAATTATACTATTACGACCGATAAAAATGTGCTTACACTTAATGATGCCACGCTTAAAGCTTGGACTGAAGACATTAACTTATCAAATTACACATGGGATTTTGGCGATGGTGCCACAGATGAAGGAAATCAAGTATCGCACACCTACGACATTGATAGTCCCATAACTGTAAAAGTAAAATTGCAAGTTACCAATCCTTTTGGATGCGTGGAAACAGCCGAGAAAACCGTTTGGTTGGTGATGGAAAACTTGCCAAATACATTTACTCCTGATAATGATGGTTCGAACGATCGTTTCTTGGAAGGGTCTAAAGTTCAGATATTTAACTCTAATGGTGTGGTGCTTTACGAAGGTGCCGATGGTTGGGATGGAAAATATAGAGGCAAGGATGTGGCTACCGATACCTATTATTATGTAGTGTACTATGCCACACCACAAGGTATAGTAAACAAAGCTGGATATGTGTTTTTAGCACGTTAATTTATAAAAATTGAAAGGGTCGGAATATGCGAACTATTATAAAAATACTTTTTTTAGTACTCGTTTTACCCAACTTGGGGGCGCAGTCGCATGTGCGGTTAAATAATTATTGGAACAATGGTTATTCTATCAATCCGGCTGCCATCAACGATTCGTACCAGAATTCAGTAACCGTAGCCACGCGTAAGCAATGGTTGAACTTTCCGGGTGCACCCACCACTATCTATGCTTCAGGAACCATGTATCTATCCGACTACTCAACGCAGTTTGGACTCAAAGTGCTTACCGAAACAAAGGGTTACACGCAGCAAACCGACATTAGTTTAGGCTATGCTTATGCCTTGTCGTTATCTGGCGAAACGGTTTTGAATATGGGGTTTACAGCCAGCTATCAAAATTTTGCCTTCGATCGTAGTCAAATCTCTTTTGCCGATGCCGACAATAATGCTGCACTCTACGAAAATTTGCTTTTTAAAAACAATTACAATGCTGCACTTGGACTTGAAGTGGCATACAACGATTTTAAATTTGGATTAGCTTCTCAAAATATCTTTTCAATTTTTAATAAAGAAAATACGCTCAATCTCAATACCAATATTGCGTATCTTTTTTATAAACAATACAGTGCTAACCCCACAAATTTTGGCGTTGGATTGAGTGCATTTCAATATGCCGACATTTTACAAGTAGAACTGAATGGTACCATGTTCTATCGGCGCGATGCCAATAGCAACGAATTGCAATTAGGCCTATTCTACCGTACCAAACTTGAACTAGGTGCCATTGTGGGTATCGATTTTGGTAAATTTAAAATGTCGTACAGCTTTGATTATAATTTAGGTCAGGTAATAAACCACTCTTTTGGAACGCACGAAGTAATGTTGACCTACAACTTCAAACCTTCACGCGTGTGTAAAACATGCCGTTGGTTTTAATCACAAATCCAAATATCCATCTCATTGCATCTATTTGTAAAAAAAATGCTTTACTTTTGCACCCAATTAAAGCACGCTATGTATGAAAAGAGCAATATTCCCAGGTAGTTTTGATCCGTTTACCATTGGCCACTACAGCATTGTAAAGCGCGGACTACATATTTTCGACGAAATTGTTATAGGTATTGGCCATAACCAATCTAAGCGCACTCATTTTAGCATTGAGCAGCGCATCGAAATGATACAAAAAGCCTTTCAGGGTGAACCGCGTGTTAAAGTACAAGCCTATTCAACCATCACCGTTGATTTTGCCACCGAGGTTCAAGCCAACTTCATTCTACGTGGCCTTCGCTCTGTGGGTGATTTTGAGTACGAACGCACCATTGGCGATAACAACCGCATTCTTACCGGCATCGAAACTGTGATACTTTTTACCGAAGCCGAGTACGCTCACATTTCATCTACCGTAGCCCGCGACCTCATATCCTACGGCAAAGACATCACTAGCTTCTTGCCACCCAATGTGAAACTTTAAATATGTAAATAAGTTGTACTTAAACTGATTTTTAACACTTCATTTGTAATTTTTGAGCTAAAAGTCCGTTTGAGTTATCAATGTCTAGCATTCGGTAAATGATATTTTAAATGTTAGGAAAAAATAAGGTATATTTGCAAGTGAATAAAGAACATAACAGGTATTTGAATTATTAAACTGATGTTCTTTTTTTATTTTAAAAAGCTGATAAAAAATATGTACGATTATATTAAAGGTGAATTGGCGGAGCTAAATCCAGCTTATGCGGTTATTGATGCTGGTGGGGTGGGGTATTGCATCCAAATTTCCTTGCCCACCTATACTTTTTTAAATGGCAAGACAAGCGCTAAATTGTTTGTTTATCAAGCTATACGCGATGATGCTCATTTGTTTTATGGTTTTGTTAATAGCGCTGAACGACAACTTTTTTTGCTGCTTATCTCGGTATCGGGCGTTGGTACCAATACGGCTCGTATGATTATGTCGTCGTATTCGGCTCAAGAAATTCAAGAGATGATAGCCAGCGGAAATGTGGCGGCGCTTAATTCGATTAAAGGGATAGGAGCCAAAACGGCACAACGAATTATTATCGATTTGAAAGATAAAATACTTAAAGTAGCTGGAATGGAGGGTTCGGTGCAGTCTGCGTCGCTTAATCCAGTGAAAGAAGAGGCAGTTTCTGCGTTGGTTATGTTAGGGTTTAATGCAGCAGCATCAGTTAAGGCTGTTGATCAAATTCTGAAATCGGAACCCGACTTGCGCGTTGAACAGCTTATTAAACTTGCTTTGAAAATGATGTAACAACTGATCTGTTTTTTAGTTATTGTTGATTAAAAACAGCTCGTAATGCAACGTATTATTTATGCTTTTTCAAAAAAAACACTTATCCATTTTATTGTTTGCTTCGCTAATAGTGGGTTCGGCTTATGCACTTTTTAATGCTCAACCTTTATCGGCGCCAGACATACGTATGTCCGAAAGTGCCGTTCAGAACGAGGATACAGCTAAAAAATCCTTCCCAATAAAAAAATACTCGGCCACTACAGAGGATGAGCTCAATGCTGTTTATCCACTTGACAGTAAGCAACCCGAAAATTTAAAGACAAGTATTGAATTCGACGATAAAACGGGTAATTATATTTTCCGCAATCGTGTGGGCGAAATGGATATTGCTACGCCTTACACCATGTCGAACGAAGAATATATGAAGTATTCGTTTAATAAAGAGCTTCAGAGCTATTGGAAAACGAAAAATAGTAGGGGCGATGTGAATAACGAAGATAAGTTCTCGTTGTCGGATATGAAATTTAACATCGGACCTGCCGATAAACTCTTTGGCCCCGGTGGCGTGCAGGTGAAAACGCAAGGTTCGGCTGAACTAATTATTGGTGGAAAGCATAATCGGATTGATAATCCAGCACTTACCGAAGAGATGCGCAGTATATTTACGCCTGATTTTGATATGAAAATTCAGATGAATATTCAGGCTACTGTTGGCGATAAAGTGAATTTTGGTATGAATTACAATACCGAGTCGTCGTTTGATTTTGATCAAAAAATGGTGAAGCTTTCGTACAAAGGTAAGGAAGATGATATTATTAAAAATATTGAAGCCGGTAATGTGAGTATGAATCTAAATAGCTCACTTATAAGTGGAAGTACAGCTTTGTTTGGCGTGAAAACCGATTTGAAGTTTGGTCGTCTGAGCGTATCGGCTATTGCTACGCAGCAGCAGTCCGAAACCAAAACGGTGAGCTCAAAAGGGGGCGTTCAAACGACCGATTTTGAGGTGAAGGTAGATGAGTACGACGAAAATAGACACTTCTTTTTAGGTCATTTTTTTAGAGATAATTACGAAAGTGCCATGAGCAATTTGCCTTACATTACCTCGGGAGTGAAGGTGAATCGTATCGAAGTGTGGGTGACAAATAAGCGGGCTAACTATGACCAAGCACGTAATATTTTGGCATTTATGGATTTGGCTGAGACGGACAACATTGATAATAAAGCCGCATGGTCGGCTGTAGGTGCTTCGAAAAATCCATTTAATAAAGTCAATACATTATATGATCAAATAGCGGCTTTGCCCAATGTGCGTGATGTACAGCAGGCAAATACTATAATTACGGATGCTTTTGGTGGTTCGGGAGTAGTTGGTGGCGAAGATTTTGAGAAAATTGAAAGCGCACGTAAGTTGGATGCATCGGAGTATATTTTAAATCCCGATTTAGGTATTTTATCGCTAAAAACACAAATTAACCCCGATGAGATAGTGGGTGTTTCGTATGAGTATAGCTACAAAGGCTCTGTGTATCAGGTAGGTGAGTTTTCAAACGATGCTATTGGACCTAAAGATGCACTTTTTGTAAAGTTGCTGAAAAGTACCACGCAGCTGCCGGAGCGCAATATGTGGGATTTGATGATGAAAAACGTGTACTCGCTTGGTTCAATGCAGGTCGAAAAGGATAATTTTGAACTAAATATTGTTTATCGAAACGACTCGGTGGGTACCGATATGCAATTTATTAGCGAAGGGAACATTAAAAATCAATTGCTACTTAAAGTGATGAACCTCGACCGCCTTGATGTGAAAAATAACTTGGTGGCCGATGGTAAATTCGACTATGTGGAAGGCTTAACCGTTATGTCGTCAACTGGACGCATTTTCTTTCCTGTTTTGGAACCTTTTGGTAAACATTTGGCCGATAAAATTGGTGTCCCTAGTATTGCTCAAAAATATGTATTTCAGGAATTATACGATTCGACCTTGGTGGTAGCACAAGAGTTGAGCGAGTTTAATAAGTTCCGTTTAGTGGGTGAGTATAAATCGGCTGGTGGCTCGGAGATTCGCTTAAATGCCATGAATGTGCCTCGTGGCTCGGTAACTGTCACGGCTGGTGGTGCAGCCTTGGTCGAAAATGTGGATTATACCGTTGATTACACCATGGGTACGGTTACTATTCTCAATCAATCAATTATTGAATCGGGTACCAATATTGATGTGAAGCTCGAAAATCAGTCAACCTTTAATATGCAGCGTAAATCGCTTTTGGGTACGCATGTCGAGTATCAGTTCCACAAAGATTTTAGCTTGGGTGCTACCATTATGCATTTGTCCGAACAACCTTTAACGCAAAAAGTAAACACAGGCAGCGAGCCTATCTCAAATACCATCTGGGGGATGAATACCGCATGGCGCACCGAATCGCAATGGCTAACCAATATGCTCGATAAGTTGCCGTTTGTAAACGCTACGAAGCCCTCGACTATTGCTTTCAATGCTGAATTTGCTCAACTTATTCCTGGTCATTCAAAGGTTGTTGGTTCGCAGGGCAAGGCATATATCGACGATTTTGAATCAACCAAAACGAGCATTGACATTCATTATCCTGTAAGTTGGTATTTGGCTTCAACACCTTACGATAATTCGGCCAGCCCTTTATTTCCCGAAGCAGCTTCTGCTGGTGTCGAGTATGGTAAAAACAGAGCCTTGATGTCGTGGTATTATGTAGATCAAAACTTAAATGCCAAAAATCCAACGCGCACAACGCCGGCACACCTACGTAATGATGTGGTATCGCAATCCAATCATTATACGCGTGATGTTAATGTGCGTGAGGTTTTCCCGAATAAAGATGTGATTATTACCGATCGCAGTTTGCTGAGTATTATGAATCTTTCGTTTTACCCAACCGAACGTGGACCTTATAACCTGGATGCCGATAATATTAGCAGCGATGGTAGCTTGTTGAACCCTGAAAAACGTTGGGGCGGTATTATGCGTAAACTGGATGCAACCGATTTTGAAACATCAAATGTTGAATACATTGAGTTTTGGATGATGGACCCATTTATTTACGATAAGTCGGAGCCAAAAGCGGGTGGTGAGCTGTATTTTAACTTAGGTGATATTAGCGAAGATGTACTCAAAGATGGTAAAAAATCGTTTGAGCATGGTATACCTATCGATGGCGACCTTACGAAAACTGAATCAACCTTATGGGGGCGTGTGCCTAAAACTCAGTCTACTGTAACTGCCTTTGACAATACCAAGGGTGCTCGCGATAAACAAGACGTGGGGTATGATGGCTTGCCTAATACCGACGAAGCACTCTTTTCGACCTATAAAGATTATTTGGACAAATTAAAAACGAAGTTAACGCCACAGGCACTTCAAAATATGGCCGATAATCGCTTCTCGCCGCTGAATGACCCATCGGGCGATAAATATAGTTACTTTAAAAGTTCGGAGTATGATAGCGAGAAAGCAAGTATCTTACTTCGTTACAAACGCTTCAACGGTACAGAAGGTAATTCTCCTGATGCTGATAATACGTCGGAGGATTATACAACTACCGCTTCTACCATACCCAATGTGGAAGATGTGAATGGGGATAATACTTTGAATGAATACGAGAAGTATTTTCAATACCGAGTGGCTATTAAACGCGACTCTATGCAAGTGGGGCGTAATTTTATTACCGATAGTTATACCTCAAATGTAAGTTTGGCTAATGGAACCAACGAAGATGTAACCTGGTATCAGTTCAAAATTCCTATCCGCGATTATCAACACAAAGTAGGTACTATTCGTAACTTTAAATCCATCCGTTTTGTACGTATGTTTATGACGGGTTTTGAGAAAGAAACGCACCTGCGTTTTGCAACCTTGGAGTTGGTTCGTGGCGAATGGAGGAAATATACCAAAGAGCTGAACTTGCAGGGTTCAATGCCTATTTCGAATGGAACTTTGGATGTGCAGGCTGTTAATATTGAGGAAAACTCGGATAAAACACCTGTAAATTACGTGTTACCTCCAGGCATTTCTCGTGTAATTGATCCAGGTCAAGCACAAATAGCTAAACTCAATGAGCAGGCAATGGTATTAAAAGTTGATAAGTTGGCTCCTAAAGATGCTCGTGCTGTGTACCGAAAAACAGGCTATGATATGCGTCAGTACAAACGCTTGCAAATGTTTGTACATGCCGAAAAATATACCGACGATAATACAAATCTTAACGACGATGACCTTAGTTGTTTTATTCGTATTGGTTCGGATATGACGAATAATTACTACGAGTATGAAATTCCTCTTCAGCTAACTGAAAAAGGAGTTTACTCCAACGAGTCGGAGGCTGATAGAGCGAAAGTGTGGCCAGAAGTGAATATGTTTAATTTTCCATTCTCGGTACTAACTAAAGCTAAGTTGGAGCGAAACAGAATGAAACAAAATGGAACTTTTGTTTCGGACTTTATTCCATTTTATGATAAAGGCAAAAACAAAATACGAGTTGTAGGTAATCCATCCATATCGGAGGTGGAAAATATAATGATTGGGGTTCGTAATAATTCAACGAAAGCCGAAGTGAAATCGGGTGAGGTTTGGGTGAACGAATTGCGCATGTCGGAATTTGACGAAGAGGGCGGATGGGCTGCTATGGGTAATTTGGCTATCGGATTGTCTGATATTGGAAGTGTTAATCTATCGGGAAGAACCGAGACATCTGGTTTTGGAGGTTTGGAAAGTAATGTGCTCGATCGTCGTCAGGAAGATTTGTATCAAATGAATTTTTCGACAACCATGGATTTAGGACGATTTTTACCTGAAAAAGCCAAGGTGCAATTGCCTGCTTATTTCTCCTATACCAACGAAACGACGACTCCTAAATACAATCCACTCGATCAGGATATTGAACTGTCTGATGCACTCGATAATTTACGTAGCAAGGCTCAGCGCGACTCACTCATTATGGTTTCGCAAACGGTAAGCGAATCGAAAAGTTTTAGTATTTCATCAGCAAAAATAAATATTAGAAGTAAAAAGCCGCAGTTTTACGATCCTGCAAATGTGGCATTTACCTATGCATTTACGCAAACGAATCAGAATAGCGCCGAGGTGGAACGTAATTTAGTGAAGCAGCAACGCGGGGGAGTGGTTTATAATTATTCGTTCAATCCAGAACCCGTAGAGCCGTTTAAAAAGATTAAGGCATTAAGCAATCCAGCATTTAAATTGATTTCCGATTTTAATTTTAATTATTTGCCATCTTTAATTGGTTTCAATACGGATATGAACCGACAATTTTCGCAAGTGAAATTGCGCGATTTAACTGGCTTGTCGGGCTCTAATAATTTGGATTTAAATTTCAGTAAAGATTTTATGTGGAATCGTAGCTTTAATATTAACTACGATATGACGCGTGCGTTGCGTTTCACATTCCAATCGGCCATGAATGCGAATATTGAAGAGAGTTATTTTACCCCCGAAATAGGAAAAGAACATTACGAAGCTTGGCGTGATACGGTGTGGTCGAGCATTAAAAAACTGGGTACACCCTATGCATACCAACAGGTGTTTAGTGCGTCATGGAATGTACCTATCAATAAAATTCCAATGCTCGATTGGGTAACTGCTAATGCTAATTACAACTCTACCTACAGCTGGAATCGGTCGGCATCAATGGGTAGCACTGTAAGTAATGGTGGTACCGAAATTGGCAATATCGCCACAAGTATGGGTGCTTGGTCTGCCGATGGTCAGTTGAATTTCGAACAACTTTATAATAAATCAAAATATCTCAAAGGCGTTAATCAGCGCTTGAGTATGAATAGCGGCAACGCTACTAAATTTCAATCGAAGACTTACAACGAGTATGTGACTTTTGAAAAAGGCAAAGTGATTACTGTAAATCATAGGTTAAATAGCGAAAAACTGAGTATTGTGGTGTTGGGTAAAAATGGCCGACCAGTACCTGCTTCAATCAAACAACTGAATATTACGGCAGTTGAAATAACACCAACTATAAATGCCGATAGCGTTAAAGTGGCGGTTGTTACCCTTGACCCTAATTTACTTTCGCCCGCACGAAAAGTGGTTGACTTTGGTACACGTCTGCTTATGTCGGCTCGTAGGGCATCTATTACCTATCGCAAGTCGGGCAATATGACCTTGCCAGGATTTCTGCCTCAACCCGGATTCTTAGGGCAGAGTAAGGGTGCCGATGGCTTATTTGCACCGGGTTATGCCTTTACATTTGGGTTGTTTGATGCTAATTCAACGCTCGACAAGGCACTCGACAATAATTGGCTTTACAAAAGCGATTCGATTGTGAACCCTGCGGTAGTTGCTAATACTACCGATTTGGACGTAAAAGTAAGTTTAGAGCCTATTCCAGGATTGAAAATTGACTTAAATGCCAAACGTTATACTGCCGATAATACCACCATTCAGTATATGTTTGCGGGTATGCCTAGTACGTTTAATGGTAGTTATAACATAACTCAAATAGCATTTAAAACAGCTTTTAGCAAAATAGGCGGCGCTGATCAGAACTACGATTCGGAGGTATTCCGCACTTTCTTGTCGAACAGAAAATTTATGGCTGATAAGTTGCGATCCAAGTACAATGGTACAAAATACCCAACTACTGGCTTTTTTACCGATTTACCCGGAGTTGCTGGAGCCGATTTTAATCCTACATTAGGCGATTATTACGAAAATTCGTCCGATGTTTTAATACCGTCGTTTTTGGCTGCTTATACTGGTCGTGATATACGAAAAGCCAAAACGGATTTGTTCCCCGATTTATCGTCGCTATTGCCCAACTGGCGTATGAGCTACGATGGCCTTTCGCGCATACCATGGGTGAAAAATAACTTCAAAAGCATCAGCATTACACATGCCTACACTTGTCGTTATAGCATTGGTAATTATACTTCGTATTCTACCTGGGTAGCAATGGACGAAAACGATAATGCCATGGGATATGTGCGCGATGTACAGTCGAATAATCCTATTCCTTCATCGCCTTATGATATTTCGTCGGTGTCGTTAACAGAGCAGTTTAGTCCGTTGATTGGTATTAATGCTGCTCTTAAAAACAGCATGACAGCCAAGGTGGAATATCGCAAGCAACGAAATTTGGCTCTCAACTTAACCAGCACACAGATTATTGAAGCTAACTCCGATGAGTTTGTTGTAGGTTTTGGTTATTTATTGAAAGATTTTGATGTTATTCTTAAGTTGAAGAATAATGAGCAATCGCGCATCAAGAATGATTTAAAATTAAATGCCGATTTTTCATTTAAAGATATCAAAACCTTATTGCGTAAAATTGATGAAGATTTAACTCAAGCTTCGAACGGAAATAAAATGTTGACATTTAAATTGTTGGCCGACTATGTGTTTAGCTCGAAAATTAACATACAGTTCTTCTTCGATCGTCAGGTTACTACACCTCTCATATCAACGACTTACCCAGTAGCATCAACAAACGTAGGTGTAAATCTTAAGTTTATGCTCACTCGATAAGGGCATTTTATGTAATTGTACTACCTTTGCATTTTAATTGGTATTAAGGTATGATAAAAGGCTCTTTTTATATTTTGCTCTTTTACTTTCTGGGCGAATTAGTCAGTAAACTTCTTGCTGGCTTTATTCCAGGAAGTGTTGTTGGTATGATTTTGTTGTTCTTGGCTTTGTATTCGAAAATGTTGAAGCCGGAGAATGTAAAAGCTGTTGCGACAAACATAACCAAAAATATGGCTGTTTTTTTTGTGCCAGTAGGAGTAGGTCTGATGGCGCAATTCGAATTATTCTCTTCTTCGTTGCTTGCTGTTATTGTATCCATTGTGGTAAGTACTGTACTTACCATTGTTACTGTTGCGCTTATTCAGGAGCGATTCGAAAAACGGAAAGGGTTAGAAAATGAGTGATTTTTTAGCGCTCGTGCGTGTGCATGTTTCTACCCAACTGTTTATGCTTTGTTTGGTGATGGGTACTTATTTGCTAGGCATTTTTATTTATAAAAAAACAAAGATTACCCTCCTACAGCCCTTGCTGATTTCGATGATTATGATCATCCCTTTTCTCAAACTTACAGGTGTCGAATATAAATCATTTTTTGAGAGTACAAAACTCTTGAATTTTATGCTAGGACCAAGTGTTGTGGCCTTAGGTTATGTGCTGTATGAGCAAATAGAGCAGATTAAAGGCAATGTGCTATCCATGCTTGTGGCGGTATTTAGTGGGAGTGTAGTTGGTATCGTAACAGTGGTGCTCATTGCTAAATTTTTTGGTGCCGATAAGGTGCTTTTGGCTTCATTGGCTCCCAAATCGGTAACTACACCCATTGCTATCAGTTTGGCTGAACAGTCGGGTGGTGCACCTTCGTTGGCTGTTGCTTTTGTCGTTATCTGTGGTGTTTTTGGCGGAGTGGTTGGTCCTGTTGTGCTCCGAAAAATTGGTATCAAAAGTAAATTTGCTAGTGGCTTGGCCATGGGGTCGGCATCGCACGCTTTGGGTACGGCTCGTGCTATGGAGATGGGTGCAGTGGAGGGAGCAATTAGTGGTTTGGCAATAGGCATAATGGGTATCGTTACCTCCTTGCTTATTCCTTTTGCTAAATACCTTTTTTGATTTTTTAAACATAATATATCTCCAAAAAAACGTATTTTTGTATTTTCGAAGTCAATTTATAGTATCATATAATCATAAAAACGTATTTTACAATGGCAAAACCATTTATTTATCAGGAGCCATTTCCTATGGCAAAAGAAAAAACTGAATACTATCTTCTTTCAAAAGATCATGTTTCAGTTTCCGAATTTGAGGGTCAAGAGATTTTAAAAATTGAGCCAGAAGCGCTTACAAAAGTAGCACGTGCTGCCATGCGCGATTGTTCTTTTTTGTTGCGACCAGAGCATCAAAAACAAGTGTCGGCTATTCTTGACGACCCTGAAGCAAGCGAAAACGATAAGTTTGTAGCTTTAACCATGCTTCGCAATGCCGAGATTGCGGCCAAAGGCATATTACCTTTCTGTCAGGATACGGGTACTGCCACTGTGTATGCTAAAAAAGGCAATAATGTGTGGACCAATGGCGCTGACGAAGAAGCGCTTTCGAAAGGTATTTACGAAACATATACCGAAGAAAATCTACGCTACTCGCAAAATGCAGCCCTAAATATGTATGATGAGGTAAATACAGGCACCAACTTACCAGCCCAAATCGACCTTGTAGCATCTCACGGTAACGAATATAAGTTTTTATTTATTGCTAAAGGGGGCGGATCGGCTAATAAATCCTATCTTTTTCAAGAAACTAAAGCCTTGTTAAATCCCGTTTCGCTTGAGAAATTCTTAACCGAAAAAATGAAAACCCTAGGTACAGCTGCCTGTCCTCCTTACCACATAGCTTTTGTAATTGGTGGTACGTCGGCCGACGCTTGTATGAAAACAGTTAAGTTGGCTTCTACCAAGTATTACGACGAGTTGCCTACCGAAGGTAATGAGTTAGGCCAAGCTTTTCGTGATGTGGAGATGGAGCAAAAGATTTTGAAACAAGCGCAAGCATCTGGTTTTGGTGCTCAGTTTGGAGGTAAATACTATGCTCACGATATTCGTATTGTTCGTTTGTCGCGCCATGGTGCTTCTTGTTTTGTAGGTATGGCTGTTTCATGTTCTGCCGATCGTAACATCAAAGCCAAAATCAACAAAGACGGTCTTTGGGTTGAGAAGATGGAGGAAAATCCAGGTAAATATATTCCTGAAAACTTACGCAACCAAGGCGAAGGTGATGCAGTGAAGATTGATTTGAACCAACCGATGGCCGAAATCTTGTCTACATTATCAAAATACCCAGTTGCAACTCGTTTGTCGCTTACAGGTACCATTGTGGTGGGTCGCGATATTGCGCATGCCAAACTCAAAGAACTAATTGATGCAGGGCAGCCTTTACCTCAATACGTAAAAGATCATCCTATTTACTATGCAGGGCCAGCAAAAACGCCAACAGGCATGGCTTCCGGTTCATTTGGGCCTACCACAGCCGGTCGCATGGATTCCTACGTCGATTTGTTTCAACAAAACGGTGGAAGCTTGGTAATGATTGCAAAAGGCAACAGAACGCAGCAAGTAACAGATGCTTGTCAAAAGTACGGAGGTTTCTATTTAGGCTCTATTGGTGGACCAGCGGCTATTTTAGCAGAGCAAAACATCAAAAAAGTAGAGTGTTTAGAATATCCAGAACTAGGCATGGAAGCTATTTGGAAGATTGAAGTAGTAGATTTTCCTGCATTTATTCTTGTCGACGATAAAGGAAACGACTTTTTCAAACAAATTAAGTCGACAGTTATTTGCTAGATTAAAAAAAACATATAACTCACAGTAAATATAAATTATTTACTGTGAGCTATTTAAAATTCATGTTGCAATTTTATTAAAAAAAATACTCCAAAAGCATTGCAAGTAATGGAAAAAACACTATCTTTGCACTCGCTTTTGAGAAATACAACAAGCAACGGGGTGTAGCGCAGTCCGGTTAGCGCATCCCGATTAGTATCGGGAGGGTCGCGAATCCGAATCCCGCGCAAAAAATAAATTTCGGGGTGTAGCGCAGTCCGGTTAGCGCACCTGCTTTGGGAGCAGGGGGTCGTGGGTTCGAATCCCGCTACCCCGACTTGAAAATCAGCCACTTACAGTAAAATGTATGTGGCTGATTTTTTATGTGCACAAATCCATACATTTTAAATCGCAGGGTT
>JAGNPC010000140.1 GCA_017989795.1 Paludibacter sp.
TAGCGATCCAGCCAAAATCGAATCTCCAAACCCCATCGTGTTTACAAATAAAGCCATCCCGAAAAGTCCAAATACAACTGACGGCACACCACTCAAGTTGTTGGTCATGATGCGTATAAATGTTGATACTTTGCTATCGGCTGCATATTCGTTCATGTAGATGCCCGACATGATGCCGATAGGAAAGCTAAATAAGCTACTGCCTAGAATCAGGTAAAATGTACCAACAATAGCAGGCATAATTCCGCCCTTTGTCATACCATCCTCAGGTTGTGTAGTGATAAAATCCCAGCTTATTACTCCAATGCCTTTGGAAATGATAAAGCCTAAAATGAGAACTAAAATAACCACAACGCTATAACTCATTAGTTTAAATAGCGTAAATGCTATTGCTTGCGATATACGTTTACTTTGCATATTTCTTTTTCGATATTATTTCAACACTAATACTAATAACCATGGTAATTAAAAACAGGATAGCACCTAGCGCAAAAAGTGCTTGATAGTGACCGCTACCTACCGGTGCTTCGCCCAATTCGGCTGCAATGGTTGCGGGGATGGTACGTACTGGCTCTAGTAATGTGTGAGGTATTACAGCTGCGTTACCGGTTACCATCAGTACAGCCATTGTTTCGCCTATAGCGCGCCCAATTCCAAGCACAGCAGCCGACATAATGCCCGATTTAGCATAAGGGATAATTACTTTGTAGATGGTTTGCCAATGTGTAGCGCCTAATGCTAAACTCGCTTCTTTCATGGAGCGTGGAACGGTGCGCATAGCATCTTCGGCCACAGTGATTATGGTAGGTAGTGCCATTATACCAAGAATAACACTTCCTGCAAGAGCAGTTTCGCCTACCGGCAAATCAAATAATTGCTGTAACATCGGTACGATAACAACTAATCCAAAAAAACCATATACTACAGATGGAATACCTGCTAATAATTCGATGAGGGGTTTCAGTACGTTTCGGACACGCATATTAGCTATTTCGGCCAAATAAACGGCTACGGCTATACCAAATGGCAATGCTAAAAGTATTGCACCTAAACTAACCCAAAAGGTGCCAAGTAAAAGCGGCATTAAACCAAACTGTGCCGATGGGGTAGAGGTGGGATACCACTCCTGTCCGCCAAAGAAATCTCCTGGGCGTATAGTTTCGTGGTCAAGTAATGTGCCATTAAACTTTTTGGCAACATATTGTTTTGGTAAAAATAAAACTATACCTGGAGTTTTGGCAGTTAATTCACTTGCTTTTTCAGGTATGTGTTCAAATTCGGCACCGAGTTCCTCTTCGCTGTAGTAGTTGGTTAAGTCGCTCAATCGAACAACTTCTATAGGCATATCAGCACCACCAACTTCGTTCCAGTTTGTAATTTCACTGTCGAAAATTTGTTTTATTTCGTAGGCATTTAAGTGTTTTACGCTGTTGTCCTTGTTAAGCGCCAACACATATCCTTCTTCTACTATAGGGGTTCGAAATAAGCCCGAAGCCTCTTTAAATAGAAACAGAATAATTAGTAAAATGGTAATACTTGTAATGCTTCCGCTTATTAAAAGTACACCTTCTGCTAGTTTTTCAAAAAATCTTTTCACTTATCTTGCTTTTTTAGTTATTTTGCACTGCAAAGAAAAGTATTACTTATTACTATTGAGTTACAAGAATGTTACAAACATATTACTAATGTTATTTGTATCTATAATCGATATAATATTGTATACTCGCTAGTGTATTTTATAGCAAACAAGCATTGTAACATAATTGTAACCACTATGTCAGATGCTTGTAATATGTGTGATATACTTTTGCCAACGAAATTAAAAACATCAAAATATTTTATGAAATTAAGAACATTAAAACTAGGAGTATTATTTACTCTAATTTCGTTTTCAGCTTTTGCGCAATTGGCCGAAAATACCGATTCATTGTATTTGGTTGATCAGCGTGTTTCTATTCTTGAAGATGCTGTGGCAAGTTCTAAAAAGTTGAAAATTAGCGGGTATTTGCAACCTCAGTTTCAATCAGCTCAAATTGACTCTATGGGAGTTGGACCACGCGATATGAAATCAGGAAAAGCTAATAATGCTTCTGAAACTGATACGTATAATCGTTTTGGTAATCGTCGTGGTAGATTAAAAGCTACTTATACTGATAATGGTAATATTGGAGTGCTCGAATTTGAAATGCATGAAAAGAGCGTAACAATTAAAAATGGTTTTGCGCAAGTAATTGATCCTTGGATTGGTTATGTTAGTCTTAAAGGTGGTATTTACGACCGTCCGTTTGGATATGAAATTGCCTACTCGTCTTCAATGCTCGAATCTCCCGAACGATCAAGAATAACAACAACTCTTTTTCCCGACGAAAGCGATCTAGGAGCCATGTTGATACTTCAAGCCCCTAAAACATCTCCTTGGAGTGTATTGAAATTGGAAGCTGGACTTTTTGCTGGAAATGGAATTAGCGTAGATACGGATAGTAAAAAAGATTTTATTGGTCACCTTAGCTATAGTAATTCATCTCCTAAAATGAAATATGGTTTTGGTGTTTCACTTTACGACGGATCTATTCTTCAGCCAACAAATAAAGTTTATTCAATTAAAAATAATGTTTTTGTTGAAAATAACGAAGCTTCAAATTTAAATGCCTTTGCTAAACGTCAATATTTTGGTGTCGATGCGCAATTCAGTACAAGTTCACTGTTGGGTTTAACTTCGTTGAGAGCTGAATATTTGATGGGTACACAACCTGGAAGTAGTTCAAGTTCAAGTAGTCCTACTTCTACAGCAACTGTAACCGCTGATACTTATATTCGAAGTTTCACAGGTGGATATGTTCATTTTGTTCAAGATATCTTTGACACCAAGCATAGTATAACGGTAAAATTTGATTGGTATGATGCGAATTCGAAGATTTCGGGTGATATGATTGGATTGTCAGGATCAAAAACTAGTAAAGCTGATATGGCTTACTCTACTATTGGTGTTGGATATTTTTATCGCTTAAGTCAAAATGTGAAATTGTCGGCCTATTATGATTTCACGTCGAATGAAAAAACAAAAGTAAAAGGTTATTATCACAATGTGAACGATAATTTATTAACAATGCGCGTTCAGTATAAGTTTTAAATAGTTACAAGTTACAAGTTTCAAGTTTCAAGAAAAAAATATAAAAATAAACAAAATGAAAAAGCAAATTTTATCAATCGCTCTTATTGCAGTTATGGCATTGCCAGTAGTTGCTCAAAAAATTAAAGGAAGTGATACTGTGTTGCCATTAGCTCAAAAAGAAGCTGAGGCTTATGGTAAAAAAACAGGAGGTTCAATTACAGTTACTGGTGGCGGTAGTGGTGTTGGTATTGCCGCATTGCTCGATGGAACTACGGATATAGCTATGTCGTCACGTAAAATGAAATTCGATGAAAAAGTAAAATGTCAAGAGGCTGGTAAGTCAATTGTCGAGAAAATTATTGCTTACGATGCGTTGGCGGTTGTTGTAAATCCATCAAACGCTGTATCAAAGCTTACTCGTCAACAAATAGAGGATATTTTTACAGGAAAAGTTACCAACTGGAAACAAGTGGGTGGTGCCGATTTGAAAATTGTACCATACTCACGCGAAACAAGTTCAGGTACCTATGAGTTTTTCAAAGAAGTACTTCTTAAAAACAAAAACTACGTAAAATCGGTATTGAGTATGCCAGCTACAGGTGCTATTGTTCAGTCGGTTAGTCAGACCAAAGGTGCTATTGCTTATATCGGTTTGGCTTATGTTGAACCACGCGTTAAAGCTTTACAAGTATCATTTGATGGTAAAAAATTCATTACTCCTAATGAGAAAACAGCTTTGGATAAAACTTATCCAGTTATACGTCCGTTGTTCTTTTACTACGATAAAAAGAATGCTGCTAAAAATACCCCATTTATCAATTTTATCATGTCGGCCGAAGGACAAAAGATTGTCCACAACGTAGGATATGTGCCTGTGAAATTATAATTTAGGAGTTATATTAATTTAAAAAGAACTGATTCTCAATTTTGGGAGTCAGTTTTTTTATGCGTAGTATTATCAAGTTGAGCTATGTTGCGGTGATGGTGTTCTGGTGCAAAACCACAATATACAACAAAGGCTGTCGCAATTGAATGTGACAGCCTTTATTGTGATACTTAACGTATGTGTTGGCTAATTATTTTTTAGCTTCACCACGTTTAGCATAACGAGTCATAAATTTATCAACACGTCCTGCAGTGTCAACTAAATTCGATTTACCTGTGTAAAAAGGGTGTGATGAGCTAGAGATATCTAACTTTACAACTGGGTACTCTACTCCGTCAACTTCAACAGTTTCTTTTGTGTTTACGGTTGAGCGTGAGAAGAATGTGTCGCCATTCGACATGTCTTTGAAAACAACTGTACGATAGTTTTCTGGGTGAATTCCGGTTTTCATATCTTTATTTTATATTATTATTCTTGTTTAATTTTCGGCTTGCAAAAATACAAACTTTTCTGCTAATAATCAAATTATTTAGCACTAAATTTTGAGATTGTTGCTTTAAAGTGTGTTTTTGATGGTTAATATATTGTTTTATAGAGTTTTGTATTTGAATTTTTCTGCTATTTTGTGCCCATATAGAGTAAAATCATGCCTATAATAACGCCTATTAAATCAATTACTTTCATTTTTAAATTTTTATCGTGCAATACAAATGCGCCATACATAAAAGGTACTATTACACCAGCTCGACGAATGGTTCCTACGATGGAAATTAATGAATCGTCGAAGGTGAGTGCATAGAAATAAGTAAAATCGGCCGACATTAAGAAAAGTGCTATAAGTGGTATGCTCCAGCGAAACTGAAAGGGCGTTGTGTTTTTGCGTGTTGGGTACCATAAAAAATAGGTGATAAATGCCATTATCAATGCTTGGTAAAAAGTATAATATACCAATACCGACATGTGGTTATTGTCTCGCATCAAAAATTTATCGTACAAGCCGCTTATGGCGCCTGTAAAGGTGGCGAGTACAATAAATAGTATCCATTTATTGTTGGTAATGCTAAACCCATCTTTTTTGCCGGCAAACGAAAATAAGAAAAATGATACCAGTGTTACGGCCACCCCAAGAGATTGAAATAAGCTTAGTTGTTCGCCGAAAATAAGTACGCCGCCTAATACTACCCACATAGGTTGTGTGGCTTTGATAGGCGATGCTAACGTGATAGGTAGGTGTTTAATGGCGAAGTATGCAAAAAGCCACGACGTGAGTACGATGACGGCCTTGAGCATAAGCATCAAGTGTGTTTTGAAATCGACTGAGGGTACATAAAACACCGATTGCTCAAAGCCTGGATAAAACCACGATAGGAGCAAAAAGGGTAAAAGTATTAGCGATGAGAATAGGATAGATGTCTGAAGAACGGGAATGACGGCATTGTTGAGTAAGGATGTTTTTTTACAAACATCGTAAACGCCTAGTAGTAAGGCCGAGATAAAAGCGAAAAGTACCCACATATGAAGAGTTTATAAAGTTTGTAAAGTTCGAAAGTTATAAAGTTCGAAAGTTATAAGGATATAAAGTTATAAGGTTCGAAAGTTATAAAGTTATAAAGTTCGAATGTTATATGGTTATAAGGTTGAAATGTCCGTTGCTTATTTTAAAAATAATTTTTCGGGATAACTTACATCCACTAAATACAGTCCGCAAGCGGGGACTGATGTGCCGGCTTTGCATCTGTTTTTAGCTTCAATAATAGCCTTAAATTGTTCGATACTTAATTTGCCTCGTCCAACATCGAGCAGTGTGCCTACAATGGCGCGAACCATATTACGC
>JAGNPC010000141.1 GCA_017989795.1 Paludibacter sp.
CACTATGACATTACAAGAATTTACCATACAAGCCATTAACAAAGGTAGCGACGATGTAGGTAAAGTTCACATGCAGGTAGAGCATGATGGTATAGTATACTATGGCTTTGGAGCGAATACAGACATTGTAGCGGCATCAGTTGAAGCCTACGTAAATGCCATAAATCAGTTTGTAAAATAATTGACAAAAAGATAAAAATAACAAATAAATACTCGAAAATCGAACAACTAACTTGCAAATTTGTATTAGTTCAGAAATTTGATTAGTCGTATTCAATAAAATAAAAATGAAAACATTATTTGATAAAATATGGGATGCCCACGTGGTATCATCCGTTGATAATGGTCCAACTCAATTATACATTGATCGTCATTTTTGCCACGAAGTAACAAGCCCACAGGCATTTAACGGTCTTCGTGCTCGCGGATTAAAGGTTTTCCGTCCGGAACAAACAACCATGACGGCAGACCATAACACGCCAACTATCAATCAGGATCAACCAGTACAAGATCCTATATCGCGTAATCAGCTTGATACTTTTGCAAAAAATGCAACTGATTTCAACATGCCCTTATTTTTCCCATTAGGACATATAAAAAATGGTGTCGTACACATCATTGGACCTGAAAATGGTTTTACACACCCTGGCGCAACAATTGTATGCGGCGACAGCCATACTTCTACTCATGGTGCTTTTGGCGCAATTGCCTTTGGTATAGGCACTAGCGAGGTAGAGATGGTTTTGGCTACACAATGTATTTTGCAAAGCCGTCCAAAAACAATGCGTATAACGTTTAATGGAAAATTAAGCGAAGGCGTATCGGCCAAAGATTTAGCACTTTATATGATTGCACAGTTAACTACGGGTGGAGCTACGGGCTATTTTGTGGAGTATGCCGGTGAAGCAATTACAAGCATGTCGATGGAAGAACGAATGACTGTTTGTAACCTTTCCATTGAAATGGGTGCACGTGGAGGACTCATAGCACCTGATCAAACTACTTTTGATTATGTAAATGGACGCGAATTTGCTCCTAAAGGCGAAGAATGGGACACTAAATTGGCCTATTGGAAAACATTAAAAACGGATGAGGGTGCAACATTTGATAAAGAATTAGTGTTTGATGCTTCGGCAATACAACCAATGATTACATATGGAACAAACCCTGGCATGGGAATGGGAATAACAGACTCAATTCCGGCAATCGAAACCATTGACGAAGCTGGTAAAATTACTTACCTCAAATCCTTAGAATATATGGGATTTGAAGCAGGTGAAAAACTCGAAGGCAAAGCTATTGATTACGTATTTCTTGGAAGCTGTACCAATGGCCGTATCGAAGATTTTCGCGCATTTGCCAATTATGTAAAAGGCAAAAAGAAAGCAGATAACGTAGTTGCATGGTTAGTACCTGGTAGCTGGATGGTTGAAAAACAGATTCGCGAAGAAGGCTTATTTGACATTTTAACAGATGCAGGTTTTGCTTTACGCCAACCAGGCTGCTCAGCATGTTTAGCTATGAACGACGACAAAGTACCTGCGGGAAAATATGCAGTTTCTACTTCAAACCGCAACTTTGAAGGCCGTCAAGGCCCTGGTGCTCGCACTATTTTGGCAGGACCATTAGTAGCAGCTGCTGCTGCCATCACTGGTAAAATTACAGATCCACGTAACTAATATTAAAGAACGAACAATGGAAAAATTCATTAAACTTACATCAACAGTTGTTCCACTTCCGATAGAAAATGTGGACACTGACCAAATAATACCAGCACGCTTTTTAAAAGCAACAGACAAAAATGGTTTTGGCGATAATCTTTTTGCAGATTGGCGCTACAACAAAGATGGTAGTCCTAAAGCCGATTTTGTACTAAACAACAGCATTTATGCAGGCAGTTCAATACTTGTAGCAGGCAAAAACTTTGGTTCAGGATCAAGTCGTGAGCATGCTGCATGGGCAGTTGCAGGCTATGGTTTCAAAGTAGTTGTATCAAGCTTTTTTGCCGATATTTTCAGAAACAATGCACTGAACAATGGTGTTTTACCAGTGATAGTTTCAGCCGAATTTGCAGCTGAAATATTTACATCGGTTGAAGCTGATTCCAAAATTACGCTCACAGTAGATTTGGAGAATCAAACTATTACCAATAATGCAACAGGTAAATCAGAATCATTTGAAATAAATGCATATAAAAAAGAATGCCTTCTGAACGGATTAGATGACATTGATTATTTAATTAGCAAAAAAGAAATGACTGAAGCTTACGAGTTAACACGTAAATAGTTTATCGATTCTTCAACACTAGATTTAAAGAAGTTCTTAAAAAACAACATCAATTACAAATAAAATTCCCCTTCGGGGGAATTTGAGGGGGCTTTATGATAGAAATAATGGATACTACACTTCGTGATGGTGAACAAACCACCGGAGTATCTTTTGCAAGTCAGGAAAAGCTAAGCATAGCAAGACATTTGCTTGAAGAGTTAAAAGTTGATCGTATTGAGATTGCTTCAGCACGTATTTCTGATGGAGAATTAAATTCAGTAAAAAAAGTTACTGATTGGGCTAGCGAAAATGGATTTATTGACAAAATAGAAATACTAGGATTTGTTGACAATTTAAACTCATTAAATTGGATGCAGCAAGCTGGCTGCAGGGTACTTAATTTACTTGTTAAAGGCTCCGAAAGTCACTGCATACATCAATTAAAGAAAACACCTGAACAACACATTGCCGATGTTCGAGTAGTATTAGCGAATGCTCGTAAAATGGGCGTAGATGTAAATATCTATCTTGAAGATTGGTCGAATGGAATGCGTAATTCAATTGATTATGTATTCTTTATGGTTGATAATTTAAAAGATGAACCGATTAAACGCATCATGCTACCCGACACCTTGGGAGTACTAAACCCAACCGAATCGGGTGAGTTTTGTAAAATAATGATCGACAGGTACCCTTCTGTTCACTTTGACTTTCATGCACATAACGATTACGATTTGGCGGTTGCCAACGTAATGGAAGCAGTAAAAGCAGGTGTACACGGCATACATGTAACCATCAACGGACTAGGCGAACGCGCAGGAAATGCTCCACTATCAAGTGTAGTTGCCGTTTTGCATGATCAGCTACGTATTAAAACCAAGATAGACGAGTCAAAAATGAACCTAGTGAGTAGGTTAGTTGAATCGTATGCAGGCGTACGAATACCAGCGAATAAACCTGTTATTGGCGATTATGTATTCACGCAAGTAGCGGGCATACATGCAGATGGTGACAACAAAAAAAATCTCTATTTCAACGAATTGCTACCTGAGCGTTTTGGACGCGAACGATTATATGCATTGGGAAAAAACTCAGGCAAAGCTAGTATATTAAAAAACTTGCAACAACTAGGCATTGAGCTTAACGATGAAATAATGCAAAAAGTCACGCAACGCGTGATAGAACTAGGAGATAAAAAAGAACTAGTTTCACTTGATGAATTACCCTATATTGTTTCCGATGTAGTTAATAATGATGAAGATAACAAATCAATTCGCATCTTAAACTACTCTTTAACCGTTTCAAAAGGCTTACGCCCAATGGCAAGCGTGAAAACGGAAATAAATGGTGAAGTGTATGAAGAAACTGCTAGTGGTGATGGACAATTCAATGCAGTATCAAAAGCATTGTATAAAATGTATAAAAAATTAAACAAAGCAACACCTGAGTTACTTGATTATCAAGTAGTAATACCTCCAGGCGGCAAAACGGATGCTATAGTGCAAACTATTATCACCTGGAAGTTTAATGAGAAAGTTTTTAAAACTCGTGGATTGGACGGAGATCAAACTGTTTCGGCACTTAAAGCGACTGAGAAAATGCTAAATATTATTGAAAAAGCAAATTTTTAAATAATACAATTTCTCAACTCATATAATAAGCGATTAGTAAAAAAACAATCACGAAAAGCAATATAATACCTGCTTTAAAAATTTTTTTAGCTGTTGTGTCTGGTGCAATTTCTTTAAGAATAAGCAATGCTACAATAACCATAAAGACAGCAACTGGAATAATTAAGAAGTTCATATTGATTAAATTAAACGGGTTTATATGTGTGTTTTGTAAATTTCGCAACAATTAAAATAATCAGATATAATATTGAATAAAATGGCTAAAAAACTTAAAATTGCTATACTACCAGGTGATGGCATTGGTCCTGAAATCATTGAACAAGCTGTTAATATAACAAAAATAGTGTGTAAAAAGTTCGGTCACGAACTAGAATATGAATATGCTATTGTAGGAGCAACTGCAATAGATCAAGTAGGTGAACCTTATCCACTTGCAACACATGAACTTTGCATGAAATCGGATGCAGTACTGTTTGGCGCTATCGGCGATCCAAAATACGACAACAACCCTGCAGCTAAAGTACGCCCAGAACAAGGACTACTAAAAATGCGTAAAGACTTGGGTCTTTATGCCAACATACGCCCTGTAACTACATTCCCTTCACTGATACACAAATCGCCATTACGTGCTGATTTAGTGGACGGTGCTGATTTTATGTGCATTCGCGAATTAACAGGCGGAATGTATTTTGGTCGTCCTCAAGGCCGTGCCGAAGATGGAAATACAGCTTATGATACATGTGTATACACACGCGAAGAAGTTGAGCGCATCTTACATCTTGCCTATAAATATGCTGGTCAGCGCAACAAAAAAGTTACCATTGTAGACAAAGCGAATGTACTTGCTACATCTCGACTATGGCGTCAGATTGGTCAAGAAATTGCACCACAATACCCAGATATTGAAACCGAATTTATGTTTGTTGACAATGCTGCTATGCGCATTATTCAATGGCCTAAAAGTTTCGATGTAATGGTTACCGAAAATCTTTTTGGCGATATTCTAACAGATGAAGCATCAGTAATTACCGGATCTTTAGGCATGCTCCCATCTGCATCTGTAGGCATTCACACATCTGTATTTGAGCCAATTCACGGGTCGTACCCGCAAGCAGCTGGTAAAAATATAGCTAACCCATTGGCTACAATACTATCTGTGGCACTTATGTTTGAATATGCATTTGGCATGATGGAAGAAGGCGCAATTATTCGTCAAGCAGTAACAGCAAGTATGGATGCTAAAGTTGTAACTGAGGATATTGCAAATAACGAAAAAGCATACTCTACAAGTGAAGTTGGTGAGTGGATTGCAAAATGGATAGAAAATAACTAATTTTGCATACTCCATATAAATGCTTAAACAGGCTGATTCGAACAACCGAATCAGCCTGTTTTTTCATCAATATAAATAAATACCTTATCTTTGCAATACAATAAAAAACACAAAATAAAAAGTCAATGAAATCATTCGCTAGCGACAATTATTCAGGAATCCATCCAGCTGTACTTGAAGCCATCACACAAGCAAACACCGAACATGCCATTTCGTACGGCGATGATTATTTCAGCAAACAAGCCCAAGAATTATTCGAATCGCTAGTTGGACCAGTACAAGTACTTTTTACATTTAACGGCACTGGCGCCAATGTTATTAGCTTAAAGTGCTGCACGTTACCATTTCAGGCCGTGCTTTGTGCCGAGACAGCCCACATCAATGCAGATGAGTGTGGTGCCCCTACACAAAGTATTGGTGCATCGCTTATAACCATACAAACTACCGATGGAAAACTAACGCCAGCACTTGTGGAGCCATTTTTAAGCAGAATAGGAAATGTGAACAATACACAACCAAAAGTAATCTCCATCAGTCAAAGTACGGAGTTGGGTACTGTTTACACACTTGAAGAGCTACAAAAACTGTGTGAGTT
>JAGNPC010000142.1 GCA_017989795.1 Paludibacter sp.
CAGCTATAAAGATACAAAATTTCAAGGTCTTTACCAAATAAAATGATGCTTATTTTATTGATAATCAAATAATTATATCGCTATATAATTTTTGTCATGTACTAAAATATTTGAATATAAATTTTCTTTCTATTGTTCCTATTGTGGTTCAATTGATTTTTACCTTGGTAAAAGGAATTCAACAGTTTTATAACGAATATGAATATTACTTGACTAATGTGGATAAGCGGTTATTTTTATTCTAATTTGTTTGTTAGTTCTTTTTCAATCGAATTTTATTTCAAAGCAGTTTGGAACAAAAATTGTATCTTTGCGTTATCTAAAAAAACAGCAATGGAGTTTCAACACTTTCTTCAAAATTGTCCACATTGTGGTTCGGCATCGTTTAGCTTTAATAATGTAAAATCAAAAAAATGTGGCGACTGTGGTTTTCAGTATTATATGAACCCATCGGCAGCCGTGGCGGCTTTTATCCGAAACGAAAAAGGCGAATTGCTGGTTTGTAAGCGAGCTAAAGAACCTGCTATGGGTACCTGTGATTTACCTGGCGGATTTGTCGATTTTGACGAAACGGCCGAGCAGGCTGTGATTCGCGAATTGGCTGAAGAGCTTCAAGCTCAGGTGTTAGAGTTAAAGTATCTTTTTTCGTTGCCCAATAATTATCTTTATAGCGGGCTTACTATTCCTACTCTCGATTTGTTTTTTGAATGTACAATTCAAAATTACAACAATTTACAAGCTGCCGATGATGTGGCAGGTTTCGAATTTTTGGCGCTTACACAGCTACGTTCATCTGATTTTGGCCTTCATTCTGTTCGAAAAGCTGTAGAAATCTATATACAACAAAATGTTTAAATACTTCAATAATAATATGAGAAGAAATTTGTTTCTTAGTGTGTTTATTTATATCATACTGTTTTGCGCTTCGGCTCAGCAAACCGTTTATTATACCAATAATGATGTTTCGTTTAACCAAGGTAAAGAATTGTATAGTCAGCGAAAATACGCAGCTTCGTATCGGCGCTTTGAATCTTTTTTGAAGACTGTACCTACAGTACAAGCCGGCCAAGTGCAAGAAGCAGAGTTCTATATGGCTGCAAATGCATTTTATCTGCACAAAAAAAATGCGCCACAGCTTTTGCAAAATTATTTAAAGAATCATCCCTATACGCCTTTTGGCGATATGACCTATTTTATGTTGGGTCAATCGGAGTTGAATGCCAAAAAATATAGCAAGGCTATCGATTATTACAATAAAGTGACAGTAGAACGACTTGGTAGTTACGAAAAGGTTGATTTTCTTTTTGGTAAAGGTTTTGCTAACTTGCAAACTAAAAACTACGATGTAGCGCTTCCTATTTTTAAGCGGTTAAAGGAGATGAAAACTCGCTACGATTTATCAGCAACTTATTATTATGCATATACCGAGTATTGCTTGGGTAACTACAAATCAGCACTGCCCGAATTTTTGAAGATAGAAGACCATCCACAGTATAAAAATATTGTACCTTATTATATTATTCAAATTTATTATGCTCAAAAAGAGTACGATAAATTGAATGAACGTGCTGCTTTACTGTTGAAAAACAATCCAGATAATACAAACAATGCCGAAATATACCGCATAATGGGCGAAATAGCGTATTCGAAAAATGATTATACGAATGCTATAACCAATCTTAAGCAGTACGAAAAACTTTCGAAACAAGAGTTGCGTAACGATATGTATATTTTGGGTTTATCGCTTTATAAAACTAAAAACTACAAAGAGGCCGTTAAATACCTATCGAAAACAACGACCGACAAAGATGAATTGACTGAAAATGCCTATCTCCATATCGGTAATTCGTATATAAATGTGGGCGACAAAAACAACGCACGTTTGGCATTTGAGGCTGCTTTGCGCACAAATTTCAACTCGAAAGTACGCATGGAAGCTTTGTACAATTATGCTCTAACAACTTACGAAACAAATTCGGCTTTTGGCGAATCGATTACTGCGTTTGAACAGTTTATATCTGAGTATCCTAATTCTCCGAATGCAGACAAAGCTCAAAATTATTTGGCAACTGTCTTTTTTACATCTAAAAATTATCAAACGGTTTATCAATCTATTTTAAAAATTAATAAGCCAAACGCGCGTATTCTTGAAGCAAAGCAATATGTGTTGTATCAGTTGGGTACAGAGGCTTTTACGCAAGTAAATAATGCGAAGGCAATTGACCTATTTACGCAATCGCTACAAGTTCAGATTGCAAGCAAGTATGTGGCCGAAAGTTTATACTGGCGTTCCGAAGCCTATTATCGCCTAGGGCAACCCGAAAAGAGCATCGACGACTTGAAAGATTTTTTTGCAAATACGAATTCACGCACAAGTGTTAATCTCAAAGCTGCCAATTATAGTATGGCTTATAGCTTTTTCTCACGTAAAAACTATAGTCAGGCCTTGAGTTGGTTTTTAAAGTATACCGAAATGGAGACGAATACGAAATCCACAACTTATGCCGATGCCCTGAATCGTATTGGCGATTGTTATTTCTTCGAACGTAATTTTGATAAAGCCGAAGCAAATTATAATAAAGCCATTGCTTTGAGTCCGAATACGGGTGATTATGCCATGTTCCAGAGTGCTTATATGGCTGGTTTGCAGAAAAACTATAATGCTAAGGTTAGTCGTATCGAAAGTTTATTGCGCACCTATCCTCGTTCCGAATATGCCGATGAGGCTTTGTACGAAAAAGGCCGCGCATACATTATGCTCGAAAACGATTCAAAAGCCATAGAATCTTTTAAGGCATTAGTAGGGTCGCATCCTACATCTGTGTCGGCTCGTAAAGGTGCCCTCGAATTAGGATTAATTTACTTCAATGAAGGTAATTTTGATGAAGCCATAAAAGCCTATAAAAAGGTGTTGTTGTACTATCCTGGTACGGAGGAGTCCTATACGGCGCTCGAAAGTTTAGAAGCTGTTTATATCGAGAAAAATGATGTTGCCTCGTTTCTTGCCTATACTAAAACATTGGGTATGAAGATTTCGAGCAATACATCAAATCGAGAGGACTCCATATCCTATATTGCTGCCGAACGTCAATATATGAACGAGAAGTTTGCGCAGGCTATCACCGGTTTCCGTTCGTATCTTAAATCATTTTGCCCCGGTGGCCGTTATTGCACTACTGCTCAGTATTATGTGGCCGATAGTTATTATCGTTTGGGCGATAAAGATAATGCACTTGTATCCTATCAATCATTATTGCAAGTTTCTGGAAATCAGTATGCTGCAGAGGCTGCTACCCGTTGTGCCGAAATTACTTACGATAAAAAAGATTACACGGCGTCCTTGCGCTACTTTAAGCAAATGCAGCAATTGGCACAAACTAACGATAGTCGTAATGTAGCTCGCTTGGGTGTGCTTCGCTGTAGTTATTTTTTAAACGACCATCAAACAACTATAAGTATTGCAAGTGAAATGATTGGCGACTCCAAAACAGAGGCCAACATTAAAGCGGAAGCGCGTTACAATAGAGCCAAAGCTTATTTGGCAACGAATAAATCGGCAGATGCTACCGCCGATTTAAAATCGCTTGCTGCCGATACACGTACTGTAAATGGTGCCGAAGCCAAATACCTGTTAGCAAACCAGTATTTTGAGATGAAGAATTATAAAGATGCTGAAACTGAAGTGATGGACTTTGCGAAGAAAAACACACCGCATCAATATTGGCTGGCTCGTAGTTTTGTGCTTTTAACAGATATTTACATTGATCAAAAAAATGATTTTCAAGCAAAACAATACCTGCTTAGTTTGCAAAAAAACTATACCGAAAAAGATGATATTCAGACAATGATAACCGAACGCTTAAATGCAATAGTGGTACGCGAAAGTCAAAATACAATCAATTAGTTTTTAACAAAATACTTCGTTATTTTCCCTTTAAAGGCAGATATTTAAAAAATAAAATCGATCGATATGAATCCAAAAAAATATATAACTATCGTATTACTTGCGTTCTCGGCAGTTGCCTTCGCACAGCAAAACGACCGCAATGTAACCGTAGAGCGCGAATATAAACCTGTAATTCAGGATGCCGGTAAAATTAATTCGGTTCCTGCTGTAACCGAAACAACGGTTCCAAAAACCACAGCTACCTACACCGATGTGAACTTTCCACTCTCCGTTGGGCCAAGCATTCAAACATTATCGGCTGCCGATTTGGATTTGAGTAAGCGTTTAAATCCTGCCGCCGCTTTTATTCGTATTGGTGCCGGAAATTACCTAAATAATATGCTCGATTTTTATTTCCCGATACTTAAAAGTGAAAATTCGCGATTGGATATAAAGTTGGATCATTTGGCTAGCTCTGGCAAAAAAACGCATTCAAATACCAAAGGGTCGGTGAATTTTAATAGTTTTGTGGGTAATGTAGAGTTGATGGCTGGTGCCAATGTGGGGTATGAGTATTTAAAATACTATGGCTCCACATACAATGCGTTGGGTAATACGCTGGATTTCGATTCGTTGAAAAATGCAGGAAATACCTTGTACGAATGGCAATACCGTGTAAACGACAATGCTGTAACCGACGCTAAAACATCCGACGAGATTCGTAACTTGCCCGAAACAAACAGTATGTGGCGAATGGGAGCTTTTTTGGGCTTTCGTTCGGTACCTGAAACTAGCAATTATAACTACGGTACAACCGTTAACTTCAATCGCTTTAGCTCAAAAATTGGATTAACGGAGAATATGATTCATACGAAAGCTAATTTAAATAAGCAAGATGATGGAAAAGGTTGGGGTTTGGATGTGGATTTGCGTAATTTGTTTTACAGTACTCAGCTTGAAACTGCTCCAACTTACATTCCAAAATCATATAGCGTTTTGGGCTTAAATCCTTATTACAGCATAGATCGTGACCTGCTGATGATTCGTTTTGGTGTTAAAACCTCTTTTTCGTTTGCGCAAGGAAGCGTATTTTCACCATCGCCCGATTTATATGCCGAATTTAAACCCAAGCCAAGTTGGTTGGCTATGTATGTGGGTTTTAGTGGCGGTTATCAAATCAATACACTTGATCAAGCCTTTGGCGACAATCGTTATTTGACGCCCGAATTACGAATTGAAGATACCTATACGCCAATCAACGCCTATGCAGGGGTGAAACTAAAACCATTTCATAATTTATTACTCGATGGTTTTGTAAGTTATCGCATGATTAATAATCAATACTTTTATACCAATGTCTCATTTGTGGACACAGATATTAGTCCTGCTATTGTAAACGAAAGCATGCTTTTCAGCAACCGTTTCAATGTAGTTTACAGTAAAGCATCGCTTGCAAATGTTGGTTTTAGAGCCAATTATAATAACCGAAATACTGTAAATATTCAATTCAAAACAGTGTACAATGCTTGGAAAACCTTCGATATTGAGGAGGCTTGGCACAAACCTAAATTTGAAACAGATATAACGAGCGAAGTACGTATTTCGCGTAGTTTAATGGCTAATGCGAGTGTGTTTTTTAAATCTTCGAGCAAGGCTGCATTAGGTGCTAGGGTAGTGGAGTTGCCTTCTGCTGTGGATGCAAACTTGGGTGTATCGTACACCTATCAAAATTCGCTTAGCTTTTTTGGCCGATTAAATAATTTGTTTAACGCCAAATATCAAGAGTTTAATGGCTACGATGTGCAAGGGTTTAATGTGATGTTTGGTGCTGCTTATTCGTTTTAATAATGATATCAAAAAATCAAATAAAAAATATCACCTTGCTTACGCAAAAAAAAATGCTTGATGATCTAGGGCTTTTCGTTGCCGAAGGGAC
>JAGNPC010000143.1 GCA_017989795.1 Paludibacter sp.
TGATTGATGTCACTTTTCCCAATGTTGTTGGTGCGGATTATTCGTTGCCATCCATACACGATGCATTGCTGGTGAAGCGTCACAACGGACACGACCTGGTGATTGAGGTGCAACAGCATACCGGTGAAAGAACTGTGCGTTGCGTGGCGATGGATACTACTGACGGTCTTTCGCGGGGTTTGGATGTCGAATGTATGGGAAGTCCAATCGGAATGCCTGTAGGCGATCAGGTGAAGGGCCGCTTGCTGAATGTGATCGGCGATGCGGTGGATGGTATGTCAGCTCCCGATAAAACAGGCGCACTTCCTATACATCGCGAAGCTCCAAAATTTGAGGATCTTACTACAAGTCAGCATATTCTGCAAACAGGTATAAAAGTCATCGACCTGCTCGAACCTTATGTAAAAGGTGGGAAAATCGGACTTTTCGGAGGTGCCGGTGTTGGGAAAACTGTGCTGATCATGGAGTTGATAAATAATATTGCCAAAGGTCACAATGGTTTCTCGGTTTTTGCCGGTGTGGGCGAGCGTACCCGCGAAGGAAATGACCTGTTGCGTGAGATGATAGAGTCGGGCGTAATTCGTTATGGCGAAGAATTTAAAAAAGGCATGGAAAACGGGCAATGGGATTTATCGAAAGTAGACTACGACGAAGTTGCAAAATCGCAAGCAACACTTGTTTTTGGTCAAATGAATGAGCCTCCCGGAGCACGTTCGTCGGTAGCATTGTCGGGTCTTACTGTGGCCGAATCGTTTCGCGATGGTGGAGGCGAAGGTGGCCGCGATATATTATTTTTCATCGATAATATTTTCAGGTTTACGCAAGCAGGCTCCGAGGTTTCGGCATTGCTCGGACGTATGCCTTCGGCTGTTGGATACCAACCTACTTTAGCAACCGAAATGGGACGCATGCAAGAGCGAATAACTTCAACCAAAAACGGCTCCATTACTTCGGTTCAGGCGGTGTATGTTCCTGCCGACGATTTAACCGATCCGGCTCCAGCAACTACTTTTTCGCATTTGGATGCCACAACGGTGTTGAATCGAAAAATTGCTGAATTGGGAATTTTTCCGGCTGTTGATCCGCTTGAGTCCACATCCCGTATTTTAAATCCGTTGGTGGTTGGTCAGGATCATTACGATACTGCTCAGCGTGTTAAGCAAATACTGCAACGCAACAAAGAACTTCAGGATATTATTTCTATTTTAGGCATGGAAGAACTTTCGGACGAAGACCGTTTAACTGTACAACGTGCCCGTAAAGTGCAGCGTTTCCTCTCGCAACCATTTGCTATGGCAACTCAATTTTCGGGAATTCCGGGGGTTATGGTGTCGATCGAAGATACAATAAAAGGTTTTAAAATGATTTTAAACGGACAGCTTGACGAATTGCCCGAAATGGCATTTTTGAATGTAGGCACTATTGACGAAGCCATAGCCAAAGGACATGATTTGATGCGTCAGGCACGTAAAGCTGCCAAAAACTAATGAAACGACCATAAACACAGCGGCTTGCAACGAGGATGAAAGTCTGCTATGCGAGTTTGTCCGATATGTTGGAAAATGCTTTGTGACAATTAAAAACAATTATTTAGGCATGAAATTAGAAATTATTTCTCCCGAAAAAATATATTTCGATGGCGAAGTTTCGTTGGTAACTTTGCCCGGAAAATCAGGTAAATTTACCGTTTTGGAGCATCATGCTCCCATAGTTTCGATGCTTGATAAAGGAGTAATTAATTATCGCATCAATGGAATTGATAATCAACTGGATATTGAAGCCGGTTTCGCGGAGGTAAATAAGAATAAAATCGTAGTGTGTGTTGAGAAATTAAACAAATGATAAAAGCAATAAAAATACTGATTGGAACTGTTGGCTTATTTTCGGCATTATCTGCCATAACCTACTTTTTGTTGGATAAATTGATGCCGGCTTGGTTACCGCAAAATTTCTGGTTAATACCTACTTACTATATTATTGCTTCGGTTTTAATGAGTTGGTTTGCGCACAAAGCATCTCATAATAAAGTCTATTCGTCGATTCAGGTTTTATTGGGAGTACGACTTATTATTGTGGTACTTGGCTTGATGTTTTTATTTGTAGGCTTGTTTTTCGACAGAGAACATGCCATTGCTTTAACGAGCATTTACGTATTGTTTTATGTAGTTTTTTCAGTTATTGAAACCAATGTTTTATTAAAATTGAGCAAAGTTAAATAACTGTAGCCATGAATTTATTTATGAATATAAAATTGTATGTATTTATTTTGTTTGCTTTTTTGTTGAATTTCAATAATTTACAGGCAAGCGAACCACATAGTGCCAACGAAGAATCATTTAATTTAAAAGAAATGATTTTTCATCATGTGTTGGATACTTACGAATGGCATATAATTACACTTGGCGCGAATGACATTTCACAGCCCCTGCCTGTTATTGTGCGAAGCCCCGAAAGAGGTTGGTTTGTTTTTTCGTCGGCAAAATTGCGCGAAGGACGTAGTTACCAAGGTTTTCGGATTAATCACGGTGAAAAATACAATGGCAAGATTGTTGAAAAATTAAGCAACGGAACCGAAGTACGTCCCTTGGATATTTCGTTTACAAAAGATGCCAGCGCCATAATGCTATCGTGCATTATATTGATAATTGCTTTTGTTTCGATGGCACAATCTTACAAAAAGAATCCGCTGAAAGCACGTAAGGGTTTGTTTGGCGCACTCGAAATGCTTATAGTAGCTATTGTCGACGACGTTATTAAGCCAAGTATTGGTAAGGATTACAAACGATTTACGCCTTATTTGCTAACCGCCTTTTTCTTTATTTTGCTAAACGATTTGTTGGGCCTGATACCCATTTATCCCGCAGGAGCAAATGTAACAGGCAATATTGCTGTAACCCTGGTACTTGCATTGCTAACTTTTATCATAACCAATGTATCAGCCGGAAAAGAGTATTATAAAGAAATATTTTGGCCCGATGTGCCTATGTGGTTAAAGTTTCCGATACCCATAATGCCATTGGTTGAAATTCTGGGCGTTTTTACAAAGCCTTTTGCTTTAATGATTCGTTTGTTTGCCAATATTTTGGCGGGACACATGATTATTTTAGTTTTGATGGGCTTAATATTTATTTTTTACGTGGTTTTAGGTCCTTTAGCGGCATCGGGGGTATCCGTTTTATCCATAGCATTTTCGGTGTTTATGTTACTGCTCGATGTGTTGGTGTCGTTTATTCAGGCCTATGTTTTTACCATGTTGTCGGCATTATTTATTGGAATGGGACGGGTTGAGTCACATCATAAACCCCTAGCTAATTCGACTGAACTTATGTCGAATCCTAACCGGGAATAATTTAGAAATGAAATTAAACTAAAATATATAACAATCACGATTTTCAATCTCCTTTATGGGGTTGGGGTTACTTTTAAAACAAATAAATTTATGTTACTTACAATTTTATTACAGGCTGCAGCAGGTGCAGGGTTGGCAAAATTAGGTGCTGCAATTGGCGCAGGATTAGCAGTAATTGGTGCCGGTATCGGTATTGGAAAAATCGGAGGTCAGGCAATGGACGCTATAGCTCGTCAACCCGAATCGGCAGGTGATATCAGAGCAAATATGATTGTGATTGCAGCTTTGATCGAAGGTGTTGCTTTGCTTGCTGTTATTGTTTGTGCTTTAGCAATTTTCTTGTAGTATGGAACTTTTTACTCCTGAGGTCGGCTTGATCTTTTGGATGTTAATCCCTTTTTTGATTGTTCTTTTTGTTTTGACAAAATACGGGTTTCCCATCATTGTTAAGATGATAGAAGAGCGCAAAAATTACATCGATGAATCATTATTGATGGCTCAAAAAGCAAGGATTGAATTACAACAAGTGAAAGCCGAAGGCGATCAAATTATTGCCAATGCTCGCAAAGAACATCAGGCTATTCTGACAGAGGCTGCTCAGTTAAGGGATAAGTTAATTAACGAAGCTCGTACTGCTGCATTGGTTGAGGCCGATAAAGTAATTACTGAGTCGCGCAAATTAATTCAGCACGAGAAAGAAGAAGCTTTGCGCGATATTCGTAGCCAGGTAGCTGAAATGTCGGTGAGTATTTCGGAAAAATTGATGCGTGCCAAATTGAATGAAAATGGCGAGCAGCAAAAAATGATTGAGCGTTTGCTCGACGAAATCACCGTATCTAAATCGTAACAGGAACATGAACAACGGAATGATCTCGTCACGATATGCTACGGCTCTACTTGCATTTGCCGCTGAGCGAAAGTTAGAAAAGCATTTTTATGAAATGGCAAATCAGTTTACACGGAGTGCCATGGAACAGCCGCGCCTCAAAACTGCGTTGGAAAGTCCTGTGCTTGATGGACAACAAAAGAAGCAGCTTATTCTATCGGCATCGGGCGTAAAGAATGATGAGAATTTGGGTAAGTTTGTGCAACTGATAGTTGATAATAACCGTGCAGCTTTTATGCATTTTATTATGCTTAAGTATATGGATTTGTACAGGGAAAAAAATCAAATATTTTCGGGCAAACTCATTACCGCGGCTCCCATCGATGCTCAAACCGAAAAACGGTTAATATCAGTCATTGAACGACGAAAAAATGGTACGCTCGAAGTACATAAAGAAATTAATACAGCTTTACTGGGCGGATTTATCCTCGAAGTAGATAATACACGCTGGGATGCAAGTGTGCAAAGTCAGTTGCGCAAAATAAGAAACGAATTAATTACAAAAAAGTAAATTGTAAGAATACAACATGTCTGAAACAATAAAGGTAAGTGAAGTTTCCGAAATACTTCGGATGCAGCTTGAAGGAATAGATACAACCGTTCAGTTCGATGAAGTTGGAACAGTTTTGCAGGTTAGCGATGGTGTTGTTCGTATTTACGGACTCAACAAGGCGGAAGCAAACGAACTTCTTGAATTTGAGGATGGACTGAAAGCCATTGTTATGAACCTCGAAGAGGACAATGTAGGTGCGGTGCTACTTGGTCCTACAAGTAGTGTGAAAGAAGGTTACAGCGTGAAACGAACCAACCGTGTGGCATCCATTCAGGTTGGCGAATGTTTACTCGGACGGGTTATCAATCCTTTGGGCGAAACTATCGATGGTAAAGGGTTGTTAAATGGCGAAATGATTGAAATGCCTCTTGAACGTAAAGCGCCGGGCGTTATTTTCCGTCAACCTGTAAATGAACCTTTGCAAACAGGCCTTAAAGCCATTGATGCCATGATTCCGATTGGCCGCGGACAACGTGAATTAATCATTGGCGACCGTCAAACGGGTAAAACAAGTATTGCCATTGATACAATTATCAATCAAAAAGAAAATTTTGAAGCCGGAAAACCTGTTTATTGCATTTATGTAGCTATCGGGCAAAAAGGTTCAACCATTGCTTCTATTTATAATAAGTTGGAAGAGCATGGCGCTATGGCTTATACGGTTATAGTTGCTGCCAGCGCTTCCGATCCTGCTGCTATGCAGTATTTTGCACCATTCGCCGGCGCCGCTATTGGCGAGTTTTTCCGCGATACAGGTCGTCATGCGTTGGTTGTGTACGATGATTTGTCGAAACAGGCAGTTGCTTATCGCGAAGTGTCTCTTATTCTTCGTCGTCCTTCAGGTCGTGAGGCTTATCCGGGCGATATTTTCTATTTGCACTCGCGTTTGCTCGAACGTGCCGCTAAAATTAATGCGCAACAAGAGGTGGCCGAAAAAATGAACGATTTGCCTGCCAGTTTGGTGGGAAAAGTGAAGGGTGGAGGTTCGCTTACAGCTTTACCCGTAATTGAAACGCAGGG
>JAGNPC010000144.1 GCA_017989795.1 Paludibacter sp.
ACCATTGTATTGATTTAAATAACGACTAGCAATAGACAATTCGTTATCAATAGTACCCGTCACCACGCAGTTAATCATTTCAGTTTTCATGGGCGCCGTACGCTCCAAGGCCATAATCATCATGGCTGGACTCTTATCGCGTGAGCTAGGTGCAAAGCTATTGTTAGCATAATGATTGGCAATAGTAGACTGATGAAAAACATGAGTTCCACCACTTAAATAAACGGTATAACTACCTGTGTTTGAGATTTCGGTATTCTTGACCGTCAGATTTGTATTTTTAGCCACAATGCCATAATATACAAAGTTATGAAGCTTACAATTTTCCAATTCAATTTGTGGTAAATGTTGCATATCTTCATTGGGAGAATTTAACCCTACGTATGCACTTGTAATATTGGTGTTTTTCAGTATATGTCGACCATAGCTCCACATGAAATACACACCTCCCCATTGGCCGGCCACGTAATGATAGGGTACAGGATCGAGAAACTTAACTTCGTCTAATCGATCTCCCCTTAGTTCCACAGGCTGTTCAAAAGTACCATTAGAACGTAAGTTTCCATATACTATTAGGTTTGCATTATTATGAAAATACAGCTTACAGCCCGCAGGGAGTGTCAATGTGGTGGCCAATTCCACCGTTAAATCGCCAACAATCAAGTACGGTTTATCCGTTTTAAAAGTAGTATGTTCGCTTATTTTATAATCATTCAGCTTATACACATTTTGTCCAAAAGCTTCGAGCATAACCTGCTGTTTATTTCCATTAAACTCAAACAATACCGAATCTTGAATTAAAACCGGATTCGTATCCAACGTAGGGTCAATGGTTGTTTCCACAAATACATATAAACTATCGTGCGCTCCAATTTCAATGTCCGAGAACTTATTTTCGAAATTCATTTCACCATCTACATTTAATCTAAACTTAGAGGTAAGGCCTTTAGCCAAACGAATTTGACTTATGCGAAGGGCGCGATTATTTTTATTGTAAATCAAAAAACGCTCGGTGGTGCTGCCTATCGACGTAAAAACGGTATCGAAAGAAAGCGTATCGGTAGAAAAGGAAAGCTTTTTTGCTGCATCGGTGGTAAACATCTCATCCTGACAGGCAAAAACACCTGTCAATAAAAAAGCAATAAACGAGGCAAAGAGTATGTTCTTCATTATTTTTGAAAAAAAAGATGTTCAACAAAACGAATAATAACTTACCTTTGCAAAAAAAACAATTATATGGCAAGCCGTAGAAAACTAAAAAAAACAATTCAGTTTGTATGTACTGAATTAATTACCGACATTTACTTTCGGTTACTTATTAACCCCAAAGCACAGGAACAAGCTGCAGAAAACCTCGTTTTAGAAGTGAGCGCAATGGCCAAAGAATTTAGCCTTAGAGCGAGCCGACCAACTGGAAGCAGTAATCCAGCATTAGTAAAATCATATTACCGTAGTCTGTTTGGTGCTTGGAACCAGCAGATAAGCAAGGTAGTGAGCGAAATTGAAAAATTGTAACTCACGTTCTGAGCTAACTTATTCAAAATTAAACGTCAGGGTTATTAACCTTGACGTTAATTTATTCAGCACCTTTGTATATTCCTTATCAGCATCACTCAAAAGACCCGTATTTCGTTCATCAATTGGAGTCAGCATATTGTTAAAACCCAACGCAAATTTCAGTTCGGGAGCTAATTTAAAAAAGCTAAAATAGATATCGCATCCAACACCTACCTCCACAAAAGGATCGAAAGATCGCAACAAAATGGGTTTATCGGCATTTCGCCCCAAATCAAAATAAACTCCGCCACCACCAATAAGATAGGGACGTAAATTCCCATACCGTTCGGCACTTAACTTAATATACAAAGGCACACTCATGGGGATTGACGAAACACGTATGGGCGCCAGCGTTTTATTGACATAACTTATTTCGCGCTCGCCAAAGTGAAGTGTGGGCGTAAACCGCAGATTTAAGTATCTGCTTATCAGTAAATCACTCACTATACCTACCGAGAAACCAGGAATAAGCGTAGATACATCGGCCACATTGGAAGGTGCTATACCAAAATCCATGGTATTAAAACCAAGCGAAAAACCAAAATGAATTGGTTTTTCATCGCCATGATAACTATTTTGAGCACGAACATTGAGCACTAAAATAAGCATCCCCACAAACACGAGAAAAAATTTCTTTGAATTCATTCCTTTCAATTGGCAAATTAATTTAGTTAATAACGCAGCTCAAACAAGTTTAGTATATCAATAGTAGGTATAACAATGTTTACTTTGCAGCTATCGTTTCAATTTCTACCAAAGCACCAAGTGGCAAATCTTTCACTGCAAATGCCGAACGAGCCGGACATTCCGTTTGATAATATTGACTGTAAACCGCATTCATCCCAGCAAAATTTGCTATGTCTGACAAAAAGACAGTTGATTTTACAACATCTGCAAAAGTATAGCCTGCTTCAGCAAGTATTGCTTGAATGTTTGCAAAAACCTGTTCGGTTTGAGCTGTGATATCAGTTGCTTCAATTTTACCGACCGCAGGATTTATAGGTAATTGGCCTGAAATGTAAAGAGTTCCGTTGGCTTCAACAGCCTGACTGTATGGACCAATTGCTGCTGGTGCATTGGTTGAATTTATTATTCGTTTCATATAGATGATGTGATGATGTGATGATGTGGTGATGTGATGATGTGGTGATGTAGTAATCACTAATCATTATTCACTACTTCTCTATTTCGGCAAAATCGGTGATGTGCTCATCGACATAAGCTGCAATAAGTGCTGTTTCGTGCTCTTCGATATTAAAATATTGCTCTTCAAGCTCATCAAACGCCTCAAAATCAACATACATAGCATTAAACTCTTCTTCGGTAGTTTCGCGCTCAAGTTCAGCTTTATTGGGGTCGTAAATTTCTTTTGCTTTGTAAATTAGCTTGCCCAAATCTACAGCTCCAAACTGTTTCATGGCTTTAGCAAACGGATTTTCAAATATATAGCCACCGTAACCATTTTGGATTAACTGCACAAATCCTCCATCGCGCATTTCGGTGCTAAAAAAATGCCATGCGAGTAAGGTATGTTGCGAACCGTTGAGTTTCGACATATTATCGGCAGTAAGTGATCCACCTAACTCGGACAAATAAGCATCAATAAATACTTGAAGAAACTCATCCATTCCTTTTTGAGAGGCTTCGACAAGCAATGTATCATTTATTTTAATCATATTTTAAAAAATGTATATTACAGCAAATGCGAGAAGATTCAACATCATACGCTACTGCATGAATTTATTAATCAGACATCAAAAATACGATTTTTTGATGACATACTAAAGTATTGCTTTTAGATTAGTTCAAATAAAACGAGTAAGCTGCGTAAAAACAACAGGCTTATTTAATATACAAGCTGATATTTAATTCGTTCAATCGGAATTTATTAGTGCTAATTCGCTCAGCCGAGATGCTATGAATAAGCATCAATGTATGTTGTGTTTGCTTAATTAAAACCTTTTGAGCAACCTTATCCGCCGCCTTTTCAACTGCAAACTCAGCTAAAATTGGCTGCAAATCAATTGTGTCTTTCTGCTCGCTAAGTAGATTGTTTACTTCAACCTTCAACTCATTAATACGCACACTGTATTCCTTATTTGAAAATAACACAGCTGAATTTTGTTTTTTGCTTAAATGAATTAATGCGGTATTATAATCGGTTACAGATATAGATTGTGGTTCCGTTAAGTTGGCAAACACATATTTACCCCGATTCACAAGTTCAATATCATTGAGCCCCAAATAGGTATTAATTAATGAAACGTTGTCAATTTTACGCGTATCGTGGAATGTTTTTTTCCAATTTTCAATTCCGTAATAACGCACATAATACGCCACCTTATCCGACAACTGTACTGCTATAGTATCAGCAATGTGTAGTTTATTCCCAGTATTATTAATTAATTTATCATTATCAAGTAATTTCGAATCAACCAGAATTGTTTTAATATCATTTTCGACTACCCGTTTTGTAATGGCAAATACACTCCACGGCCCCACCGATACAACAAACAAAACCATCGAAAACGAAATAACTAACCAGCGTAACGACTTGGATTGCGTGAAAAACAAATAAACCGACACGCCATACAACCAAAGGTTAAAAACCAGAACATAGAGTCTATTTACCGATAAGCCATAATCGTCGATTCGACGCCACAGGCCTACCGACATAAGTATTAAAAGCGGCAAAAGTAATAACGGAAAATAGGTATTAAGCAATCGTACCAATTTATTTTTAGACAATGGAAACAACAAGAACAAGGTTAAAAAACCACCCAATGCTAGTACTGACACCAAACTAGTAACCCATCCGTTAGGCAACTGCCAGCTTAGCACTATTTTGAAAAGATAAACATACAATATCACTAAATACAGAGCCAACACCGGAAATAAAATATATAAACCTAAGATACGCAGAAAATTATGTGGCTTAACTGAGTTACGATAATACAACTCCTTGGGCGTAATAACGGTTAAAAAAAAGAGAGGCGCCAGCAATTGAAAGCAAATCATAGCTAAATTACCATACACTTTATCGTTAATGGCAACACTAAACAACTCCTCTACAGCATATACTGCCACAGCCAAACCACCATAAAAAACAGCAGCGTAAATTAGGATAGAGATAAATTCTCGCGCATTATTTTCGGCAAAAGTCCAAAACGATTTATCGGTGGTAGGTCTAAAAAACAACACAAAAAACAAGGAAAGCATTACGGAAACCATGATGGCTGCAAATTGCTGCATTTCCCATTCGAGAGTACTATCAAAAAACCGAAACGAATAGATTCCAATAACCGATAAAACAATAGCCACAAGTACCACTTGGCTTACTGCCGACCGCAACAAACCATTAAACAGCGATACCGAAAGCATGGATACAGCACCCAAAATAAAGAAACTCCACACGTGAAATGGTTGTTCAAATTGACTAAAATTAATTTCGGCAAACGACAAAACTGCTAAAACAAGCACAAAAACAACAACGATGTAAAAACGACTCCAAGCACCTACGAGACTTGTAATCACGGATTTAAGATTGACAATTTTCATGCTAATAAATATTTAACAAAATTATGGTATCAAAATACTTATCTAATCTAATTGATAATCTCCTATTAATAGTTCAGGAGAAAGATTTAATCGAACAGTTAATTTACGGATCATTTCAATTGTCAATTTCCTTTTCCGGTTTAATATTTCTGAAACACGACTTCTTCCTCCAATTTCATTTATTAAATCAATTTGTTTGAGTTGCATTTCTTCCATTCTGATTTTAATAGCTTCGATTGGATCAGGTGCTTCGATAGGATAATTCTTTTTTTCATATTCATCAATCAACAATCCGAGTACGTCTGCTTCATCGCTTTCAATTGTTCCTATTTTAGCATCAAAAAGCACTTCAAGCCTTGATAATGCGTCTTTATAGTCAGTTTCTGACTTTATTGGTTTTATATTCATTTCTAATTCATTTAAATTGTATCTGCATTAATCTTATCATATTCAATATGAGTTCCTATAAAGCGAATAAAAATCCATTTTTTTTCAAAATTAATTTTTGCTACTAGTCTATAAGTATTTCCTTTAATATTAAAAACAACTCTACTATTTTTCAAAATACTAGCATTAATATACGTTTGCTTAACTTCATTAGGAGATTTCCAATTTGATTTCATTGCCGTATCGAACCAAGTTTTCAAATATTGTTCTGAATCAGGGTACAATTCCCAAAAATTTCTCAG
>JAGNPC010000012.1 GCA_017989795.1 Paludibacter sp.
TTATCAACCATAACTTATTTTTCGTTGGCTTATTTAATGCCTGCGTGGTTACCTACAAATTTTTGGTTGGTTCCCACTTATTACGTTATAGCCTCTGTTTTATTAAGTTGGTTTGTGTCTAAAGCTTCGCAAAATAAAGCTTTTTTATCGCTGCCAGTTTTACTAGGTGCACGTCTTATTGTTGTAGTACTTGGGTTGATGTTTTTGTTCGTTGGTTTATTTTTTGATAAAGAACATGCTGTATCTCTCACTACAATTTATGTGCTTTACTATGTGGTTTTTTCGGTTATCGAAACAAAAGTTTTTCTCGAATTGAATAAGGTTAAATAGCTGAAAAATGAGATTGAAGAAATTAGTTAAAAACGTTGCATTCATAATTTTTGCTTTTTTACTAGCAATACCAAACTTATATGCTAGTGATGCTCATGCTAGTGAAGAAAAATCGTTCAACTTAAAGGAAATGATTTTTCATCATGTACTCGACACCTACGAGTGGCATATTATTACTATTGGGGATAAAGATATAGCTATGCCTTTGCCCATTATTGTGCGCAGTGCTGAACGTGGTTGGTTTGTATTTTCATCAGCTCGCTTGCACGAAGGACAAAGCTACGAGGGTTTTTATATCAATCATGGCGAAAAATACAATGGTAAAGTTGTAGAAAAACTTTCAAACGGTGAAGTAGTTCGCCCGTTGGACTTATCGTTTACCAAAGTTTCGTGTGCCATTGTATTATCTTGTCTTATTCTGATAGTGGTTTTTATTTCAATGGCTAAGTCTTATACTAAAACTCCGTTGAAAGCTCGTAAAGGTTTGTTTGGTGCGCTCGAAATGCTTATTGTAACTATTGTTGACGATGTAATTAAACCAAGTGTTGGTGCTGACTACAAACGTTATACGCCTTTTTTGCTTACTACTTTTTTCTTTATTTTATTAAATGATATTTTGGGCTTGATTCCTATTTATCCGGCTGGAGCTAATGTGACAGGAAATATAGCTGTAACCCTAGTTTTGGCCACGCTTACTTTTTTAATTACAAATTTCACAGCACGTAAAGCCTATTTTAAAGAAATTTTTTGGCCTGATGTGCCGCTATGGTTGAAGTTTCCGATTCCTATTATGCCACTTGTAGAGATACTTGGTGTATTTACAAAACCCTTTGCTTTGATGATACGTTTGTTTGCAAACATCTTAGCTGGGCACATGATTATTTTGGTGTTGATGGGGTTGATATTCATATTTTACATGATGTTGGGTCCTATAGCTGCTTCGGGAGTTTCTATCTTATCCATTGCTTTTTCGGTGTTTATGTTGCTACTCGATGTGTTGGTGGCATTTATTCAAGCTTATGTTTTTACCATGTTGTCGGCTATATTTGTTGGCATGGCTAGAGCAGAGCATCATTAATTTTAAAATAAATATCTGTAAGAAATAATTAATAAAAATTCGAAACGGCTTAATTTGAATTTCGTTCAGTTGGCCAACTTTAAAAAACAAATAAATTATGTTACTATCTATTTTATTACAGGCTGCTGCTGGTGCAGGTTTAGCCAAATTAGGAGCTGCCATTGGTGCAGGTTTAGCTGTGATTGGTGCAGGCTTAGGCATCGGAAAAATTGGCGGACAAGCGATGGATGCAATTGCACGTCAGCCAGAAGCTTCTGGAGATATCAGAGCAAATATGATTGTTATTGCAGCCTTGATTGAAGGTGTAGCACTTCTTGCTGTTATTGTTTGTGCATTAGCTATTTTCTTGTAGTATGGAACTGTTTACTCCTGAGGTCGGTCTGATCTTTTGGATGCTCATTCCGTTTTTAATTGCACTTTTTGTTTTATCAAAATTTGGTTTTCCGGTTATTTTGAAAATGATAGAAGAGCGCAAGAATTACATCGACGATTCGTTGTTGATGGCCGAAAAGGCACGGATTGAACTTCAACAAGTGAAAGCCGAAGGTGAGCAAATTATTACAACTGCTCGTAAGGAACATCAGGCTATATTGGCAGAGGCAGCACAACTACGCGAAAAACTAGTTCAGGATGCTCGTTTACAAGCTTTGGCTGAAGCTGAGAAAGTAATTACCGATGCTCGTACAGCTATACAACACGAAAAAGCAGAAGCTCTGAAGGAAATACGCAAACAAGTGGCTGTATTGTCGGTTGGTATTGCTGAAAAAGTAGTACGCACGGAACTGAACACTTCGTCGGCACAACAACAACTAATGGCGCGTTTGCTCGACGAGATAGAAACGCCTCAATCGTGATATACTAAATTGTTATTGAAATGAATACAGGAATGATTCCTACGCGCTATGCCGCCGCTTTGTTAGCTTATGCCTCCGATGGTGGGCACGAAGAGAAAGTATACGAGACGGCTAAAACGACACTGAAAAGTTTCGAGGAACAAGTGCGTTTAACAAGCGTGCTTCAGAGCCCTGTAGTGGGAACAGAACAAAAAAAACAACTCATCTTGCTTGCTTCAAACCAAGTAAAAGGAGGCGTTTTTGAGCGATTTGTGGATTTATTACTATCGAATCATCGCGAAGCTTATTTGCAGGTAACGATGTTGAAGTATATCGACATGTATCGCGAACAGAAAGGCATTTTTACAGCTACTGTAACAAGTGCAGTTGCGCTTGATGCGGCAGTTGTAGCTCGATTGAGTAGTATTATTGAAAATAAGAGAAAAGGAAATTTGGAACTAGAGATGAAGATTCAGCCCGATGTGTTGGGTGGGTTTATTCTCGATGTTGACGATACCCGTTGGGATGCCAGTGTAAAAAGGCAATTGCAACAAATTAAAAACGAATTAATTACAAAATAATATAGTTGTAACTAAGCATGTCTGAAACAATAAAGGTTAGCGAAGTATCCGAATTACTACGGATGCAACTTGAAGGAATTGATACATCGATTCAGTTTGATGAAGTAGGAACAGTACTTCAGGTGAGCGATGGTGTAGCGCGTATCTACGGTTTAAATAATGCCGAATCGAATGAACTTGTGGAGTTCGAAAACGGTTTGAAAGCCATTGTAATGAATCTGGAAGAGGATAATGTTGGGGTGGTTTTATTGGGTCCTTCGAGCTCGGTGAAAGAAGGTGATACGGTAAAACGTACGAAACAAGTTGCTTCGATACCCGTAGGAGATGGCTTATTGGGACGTGTAATTAACCCGCTTGGTGAAGCCATTGATGGGAAAGGAAGCATTAAAGGCGAAATGCTTGAGATGCCATTGGAACGTAAAGCGCCTGGTGTAATTTTCCGTCAGCCTGTTAACGAACCATTGCAAACTGGTCTAAAAGCCGTTGATGCCATGATTCCTATTGGCCGTGGACAACGCGAGTTGATTATTGGCGACCGTCAGACAGGCAAAACTAGTATTGCAATTGATACTATTATTAATCAACGTTCTAACTTTGAGGCAGGAAATCCTGTCTATTGTATTTACGTAGCAATAGGACAAAAAGGTTCAACCGTGGCATCGATTGTAAATCAGCTAGAGGAGCATGGAGCGATGGCTTACACCGTTATTGTAGCTGCAACTGCGGCCGACCCAGCTGCTTTGCAGTTTTATGCACCCTTTGCAGGTGCTGCTATTGGTGAATTTTTTCGCGATACAGGCCGTCATGCATTAGTAGTGTACGATGATTTATCAAAACAAGCGGTTGCTTATCGTGAGGTATCTTTGATTTTGCGTCGTCCATCGGGTCGTGAGGCCTATCCAGGTGATGTGTTTTATTTGCACTCACGTTTGTTGGAGCGTGCTGCCAAAATTAACGTACAACAAGAGGTAGCTGAAAAAATGAACGACTTGCCAGCATGCTTAGTTGGTAAAGTGAAAGGTGGTGGCTCGTTAACTGCTTTGCCTGTTATTGAAACTCAGGCGGGCGACGTTTCGGCGTACATTCCAACCAATGTAATTTCGATTACCGATGGTCAGATATTCCTGGATACCGACTTGTTTAATCAAGGTAATCGCCCTGCAATTAACGTAGGTATTTCGGTATCGCGTGTGGGTGGTAATGCGCAAATTAAACCGATGAAAAAAGTGGCTGGTACCCTGAAAATGGACCAGGCACAGTTTCGTGAGTTGGAGGCATTTACCAAATTTGGTGGCGATATGGATCCGGTAACGGCTATGACCATCGATAAAGGACAAAAAAATACCCGCTTATTGATTCAGCCTTTGCACGCCCCAATGTCGGTGGAAAAACAAGTAGCTATACTTTATTGCGGCACCAAGGGTTTATTGAAAGAAGTTCCATTGGATAAAGTATTTACATTTCAAACCAAGTTTTTAGAATTACTCGATTTGAAATATAAAGCGCAGGTACTTGATGTTATAAAAGGTGGAACAATAAACGACGCTGTAACAGACTTAATTGAAAAAGCGGCTGCTGAAGTGGTAGTTGGGCTGTAAATAAGTGGCAAGAGGAAAGAGGTAAGAGGTAAGAGCATTAATAAATCAGAAATGGCATCATTAAAAGAAATAAAAACACGCATTCAGTCGGTAAAATCTACGCAAAAGATTACATCGGCCATGAAGATGGTTTCGTCGGCTAAGCTTCGTAAAGCGGAGCGTGTAGTGACTGGTTTTTTACCATATAAAACTGAGATGACCTCCATTTTGCAAAATTATTTGGCAGACGAATTGGATGTAGCATCTGTTTATGCTCAAATACGCGATGTGGAGCGTGTGGGTGTTATTGTGTTTGCATCTAATTCATCTTTATGTGGTAGTTATAATGCAACTTTGGTGAAACGATTAAATCAGTCGGTTACTACTCACCGCGATGTGCGTAAAGAAGATGTGTTGATTTTTCCTGTAGGTAAAAAAGCCATCCAAGCATGTAAAAAGGCGGAACTGAATATCTACGCCGAGTACGAAAAGTTGGCTAATCTACCTACTTTTGAAGATGCCTCAGAATTAGCCGATACAGTGATGAATCTTTTTTTGACACGTCAGATTGACCGAGTGAAAATGATTTATTTTCATTACGAAAGTAAAGGACATCAAAAGTTAATGGCCGATACTTTTTTACCTTTTAGTGTAAATGAGCATGTAGCTAAAAAGTCCAATACAAACTATTTGGTTGAGCCTTCACGTGAGCAAGTAATTGAAACTTTAATACCAATGGTGTTGCGATTGCAAGTATATGGTGCAGCAGTTGAAGCAAGTGCTTCGGAGCATGCAGCTCGCACCATGGCTATGCAAATGGCTACCGACAATGCCAACGATTTATTACAGGAACTCAATTTGCAGTACAATAAATCGCGTCAACAATCCATCACCAACGAACTGTTAGATATTATTGGGGGTTCGTTTAAATAGGGATTGAAAACTTGTTGAGCTTTGGCGCAAACTAGCGGATGCGTTTCTTTTTCCGTTAAAATCCTTCTCTTCCTCTTCAAATGTTTTACATCTTCTTTTTCTCGTTTTGAAGGGAGTGTCCTTTGTGGTATTTGCTAATAAGCTTTTAATTAATCACTTATTTGCCATATTATCTTTGTGTGGAATTATCTGCAAAGACTTCCAAATTTTTGAAATGCCTAATTTAAATACGAGTGATTATATTTACTACAAATTGAAGACAGTGTAATTAGTCTTCAATTTGTAGCTAATATTCAATAACGATTAAATCGTTTCTTCGTAGTTTAAACGTTGAGTGATGCTCTTACAGCTTCTACTTTGGCGTTTGCAGCAGCGTCGGCGGCATCGTAGTTTTCACGGCTAGTCATTTCTCCACGTACTTCGATGTAGAACTTGATTTTTGGTTCAGTTCCCGACGGACGAACGGAAATTTTGGTGCCATCCTCAGTGAAGTACTGTAGTACATCGGCAGTAGTAGGCATATCAAGAACACTTACAAAGCCAGTAGCTACATCAGTCATTTTAAGAGTTTTGTAGTCTTTGATGATGGCAATAGGTGAGCCTGCGATTTCTTTTGGTGGATTGGTGCGGAAGTTGCTCATTATCTGCGCAATTTCTTCGGCTCCCGATTTACCCTTGCGAACAACCGAAATTCCTTTTTCTTTTCCATATCCATACTCCAAGTAAATATCTTGCAATAGTTCGTACATAGTTTTACCATTATCTTTGGCCCATGCAGCTATTTCGGCCATCAAGGTACAGCTCGAAACAGCATCTTTGTCGCGTACAAAAGTTTCTGGAAGGAAACCGTAGCTTTCCTCGCCACCACCAATATATTGTTTGATACCTTCGTTTTCGCGCATTACGGCAGCTATCCATTTAAATCCAGTGAAACAATCGAAGCACTCGATGTCGTTTTTGGCAGCTATCTCTTTGATGATTTCGGTAGTGACAATTGTTTTAACCACATACTCATTGCCTTGTACTTTGCCTAATTCTTTCCAACGACGGATAAGGTAGTAGATGAAAATAAGTGCTGTTTGATTTCCGTTTACTAGAATCCATTCGCCTTTATCGTTTTTTACTGCTATACCTAGGCGGTCAGCATCAGGGTCCGAAGCCATCACAATGTCCGCATCGGTAGCAATAGCTTTTTTAACAGCCATATCAAGTGCTGCAGGTTCTTCTGGATTAGGCGATACAACCGTAGGGAAGTTTCCGCTTATCACATCTTGCTCAGGTACGTTGATGATATTTGTAAATCCATAAGCACGCAATGCACGAGGAATAAGCTCAACGCCTGTACCGTGAATTGGTGTATAAACAATCTTTAGATCTTTGTTACGTTCAATTGCGTCAGGCGACAGAGAAATGGTTTTAACGGCGTCGATATAAATGCTATCAATATCTTCGCCAACGAGTTGGATTAAGTCTGGATTACCTGTGAATTTTATCTCGTCGACATTGGTGATTTTCATTACCTCGGTAATAACGTTTTCGTCGTGAGGGGCAATCATTTGCGCGCCATCATTCCAGTATGCTTTGTAGCCGTTATACTCTTTCGGGTTGTGTGAAGCAGTAAGAATAATACCACTTTGGCAGCCTAATTCGCGAATTGCAAACGAAACCTCAGGTGTAGGACGAAGGTCTTCGAAAAGGTATACTTTAATGCCGTTGGCAGAGAAGATATTGGCTGATACTTCGGCATATAGGCGAGAGTTGTTGCGACAATCGTGCCCAATGGCAACGCTAATTTGTGGAATGTCGGTAAATTGCGCTTTTAGGTAATTACTTAAGCCTTGCGTAGCAGCTCCAACAGTGTAAATGTTAATGCGGTTGGTGCCAGCACCCATAATTCCACGTAAGCCACCTGTTCCAAATTCAAGGTCGCGGTAAAACGACTCTATTAATTCTGTTTTGTCGTCGGCCTCCATCATGCGGCGGATTTCAGCTTTTGTTTCTTCGTTATAGTTGCCTGTAAGCCATACTTGAGCTTTGGCAATCACTTCATTAAGTAATGCATCCATTTCGATAATGTATTATAAATTAATTGTTTTTTTCAATGTATATGTAATTGAAGTGCCTCTTAATACTTATCAATTACCTTTTACCACTTACTTACTCCCTATTTGTTAGCCAGTTTTTCGGCAATTTTCACAATCACCATCATGGCTTTTTGCATGGATTGTACAGGTACAAACTCAAATCGACCATGAAAATTGTGTCCGCCGGCAAAAATATTGGGGCAGGGGAGGCCTTCGTATGAAAGACGAGAGCCGTCGGTGCCACCACGAATAGGTTTTACGTTCGGTTTAACGCCAACTGCTTCCATAGCCTCAAAAGCTAAATCGACAATGTGCATTACTGGTTCTACTTTTTCACGCATGTTAAAGTATTGATCGCGCATTTCAATTGTTGCCGAATTGGTACCAAACTCCGCATTTATTTTGCTTACTAAGTGGAGCATCTCTTTTTTGCGGCGTTCAAAGCGGTCGCGATCATGGTCGCGTATTATATACGTTAGCGACGATTTTTCGACTGTACCTTCCATACCAACTAAGTGATAAAAACCTTCGTATTTTTCGGTATGCTCAGGAGTTTCATGGCGCGGTAGCATAGATGCAAATTGATGCGCTACACGCATGGAATTTTGCATTTTGTGTTTCGCATAACCCGGGTGTACATTAATTCCATTGAACGTGATTTTTGCTGTGGCCGCATTGAAGTTTTCGTATTCAAGTTCGCCTATTTCCCCTCCATCCATGGTATATGCCCATTCGGCGTCAAATTTGGCCACATCAAAGTGGTCGGCACCTTGGCCAATTTCTTCGTCAGGCGTAAAGCCAACACGTATTTTTCCGTGTTTGATTTGGGGATTGGCAATTAAATATTCCATTGCCGATACAATTTCGGCTAAACCTGCTTTGTCATCGGCACCAAGTAGTGTAGTTCCATCGGTAACAATGATGTCTTGTCCTTTATATTGAAGTATTTCAGGATATTTTTCTGTTTCGAGTACAATGGCTTTTTCATCATTCAACAAAATATCGTTGCCATCGTAGTTGTATATCACACGTGGTTTTACATTTTTGGCCGACATATCGGGACTGGTATCCATGTGTGAAATAAATCCAATAACTGGAATGTCTTTATCCGTATTGGAAGGCAAAGTAGCCATTATATAGCCATTATTGTCAAGTTCAACCTCGCTAAGTCCTATTGATTTAAGTTCTTCTACTAAATATTGTGCAAAAATCATTTGTCCAGGCGTGCTGGGGGTCATTTTCGTATTTTCGTCTGATGTGGTAGTATAACTCACATATTTCAGAAATCGTTCTGTTATATTCATAGGTGATATTTATATTGAATGTAGAGTGACAAAAATAGGCAATTTTGATCGTAAAATATCAGTTCTGCTATTTTTTTATCTATAAATAGTTATGCAGTTAATTATAACAAACTTTAAATTACTTTGAGCAGAGATAAATGTCCAGTAAAGTGATAGCTGCCATTGCCTCTACAATGGGTACGGCACGTGGTAAAACACAAGGGTCGTGGCGACCTTTGGCTTCGAGTGCTATCTCGTTTTGGTGTATATCCAATGTATCTTGTTTTTTCGAGATAGTGGCCACTGGTTTAAAGAGTACACGAAAATAAATATCTTGTCCGTTTGTAATACCTCCTTGAATACCTCCCGAATTGTTTGTACGTGTACTTACTTTGGAATCTTCGTTGACAAAAGCATCGTTCATTTCAGAACCTTTTAAGCTAACACCTTCAAATCCACGCCCATAATCAAATCCGTGTGAAGCATTTATACTCATCATGGCAGTGGCAAGGCGTGCCTGAACCTTATCGAAAATTGGTTCGCCCCAACCTACTGGAATCCCTTTTGCAATACATGTAATGATACCTCCTGTTGAGTCGCCTTCTTTTTTTAGTTCGTGAATGTAGTTTATCATTTTTTCGGCAACATCGGCTTGCGGACAACGTACTATGTTAGTTTCAATCTGCGAAAGATCTACAGCGTCAATATTTTGAGTCATGGCTATGGGTCCAACTTGCGAAGTATAAGCTTGTATACTTACCCCAAATTGTTGTAAGGCTAGTTTTGCAACTGCACCTGCCACTACACGCGAAGCTGTTTCGCGCGCTGAGCTGCGTCCACCACCACGGTGATCGCGAATGCCATATTTTTGTTGGTAAGTATAGTCGGCGTGCGATGGGCGGTATACTTCTTTTAAATGGTCGTAATCTTTGCTGTGTTGATTTTGATTCCAAATAATAAAGGCAATGGGTGTTCCTGTCGATTTTCCTTCGAATAAGCCCGATAGAAATTCCACTTTATCGTCTTCCTTGCGCGGTGTGGCTATGGATGATTGGCCTGGTTTGCGGCGGTCGAGCTCACTTTGTATGTAGTTTTCGTCAATCGTTATTCCTGCTGGGCAGCCATCAATAATACCTCCAATACCTTTACCGTGCGATTCGCCAAAGGATGTAAATGTAAATAGTTTACCTATTGTATTCGCCATGTGTGCTATCTTTTTTATCTTTTAATTATGCAAAGATACTATTTTTTAAAATATCATTAAAAAAAATGGATAAGGTTTTTAGGCCTTATCCATTTAATAGTTTTGTTGAAGGGTAAATTAATGACAACCGCAGCCTGAGCCACAACTGCCTTCTTCTTTGTCGTCGCCGCAGCTACCATCGCCACAACCGCCGTCGCCGCAGCCACAGCCACCACCGCAACCACCGCCGCCCATAAGCGCCTGTAATTCTTTTTCGGTTGCTTCGCGTACTTCAAGTACCGAACCTTTAAAGTGTAGGTTCTCGCCTGCTAAAGGGTGATTTAAGTCTACTTTTACATGTGTGTCAGTAACTTCAACTACCTGTGCATTAATACGGTGTCCTTCGTTATCCATCAATGGAACTACATTGCCTTCGTATACTACTTCGCTATCAAGCTGACCGTCAATTTCGAAAATGCCACGCTCCAAGTCAAGCACGTTTTCGTCTTCGTAAGCACCATAAGCTTCTTCTTCGGTAAGCGTAAAGTCAAATTTGTCACCAGCCGCAAGCCCAAAAAGTTTTTCTTCAAATTTTGGGAGCATCATGCCTACACCAAAAATAAAGCTTAATGGTGCTTCGGCAGTTGCACGTTCCATAAGTTCTTGTTCGCCACCTTCCTCGCCATCAACGTATAATTCGTATTCGGCTGATACTGATTTGTTTGCTGTAATTTTCATTTTTATTATAATTGTTGTTTTAAATGATTTTGTTTTTTTGTTATTACCGACTTTAAACCACTATTGTGGATTAATTGTTCAGTTTTTTGTTGTTAATTACTGTTTTTAATCAAGCTTTATATTATAAAACTGGATTTAATACCAATTTATTAAGTTTGTTGAGTTATAACCGCTACTTTTATCCCATTTTAAGTCGGATAACATACTCGCATTTACTCCTATCCGAAAGGTAAATGATTTTAATCGGCCGTAAGGTACCACACTTCCTGTCATATTCCAGCAGTGCAAAGTTCGATTAATGTTGATGCTTGAATAGGTAAATGAGTTTGAATCAAAATCATACGAAGTACTGGTGGAGAATCGCCAATTTTTGGTTAATTCTAAATTACCACTAAACGAAAGGTTGTGGCTCAGCTTCATGTTGGGTCGCATTTTTTCGTAATTAAACTCCGACGATGGCATGTAGCTAATGCCATAATTGGCAGTTATGCTCCAGTTTACTGTATTTTTTACAAATCCGTCGGGGTCTCTTTCGGTAGCAGTCGGTTTTTCAGTTTCGTTGTTCTCGTTGGCTAAGTTAGGGTTCGCTTCAGTGGGCTTTTCGCCTTTTTTATCCTTATTGTCAACGTTTGTTTTTTTGCCAAATAATTTTTTTATTGTTTCGTTGTTAATAGTAACATCGTACGAAGTACTTGTGCCTAAAAAGCGGGGTAGTTTCCCATTTTTCCAATATAATTTATCTGTTCTTACGGGCTGTCCTTTGCTATTAAGCTCAAACATATAAGGGTCGAAGCTGGTATTTAAATTTAATGAGTAATTTTTAGTTAGTTTTAATCGCAAAGCAACCGAAATGTTCGACCAATTCATGCTATCGGCAGCTAAGTTATAGCTTCCTCCAAACGATAAATTATCAATTAAGCTAATTATTTTAAAGGGTTTATCGCCAACAGTATCTTTGTCGTTGCGAAGTTTCATTTCCACATTGTTGGTCAAACCGTAGGTTATGCTACCCGATTTTTGTCCTGATGGGGTTCCATATAAGCTTCCTTCAAAGTGTGAGTATTTTACAACGCTTTCGGTGTAGCCAGTAGGGTTATTTTTGTCAATTTCGTTTTTAATATAACTGCCATAGTAGCCCCAACGTTCGGTGCTGAAGTCGGGGTTGTAGCTAAAGCCAATTGTTGGCGATATCACGTGACGGATTCGATCTACTTTATCACCAAAAATTGAACGTATAGGCATGTAAAAACCGTACAGTTTAGTAGACGCCGAAACGCCCATGCTAAAATCGTATACACGGTTAAATTTAGTGGTCGTATCACGCACTTCTTTTTGTTTGGCTGTGTTCCACGTTTTATTAATCGACTGTAAATACCATCTTTCGGTGTAGTTAAATGATGGTGTTATGTTGATGTATTTCAATATATTAAATGTAGCCGATACGGGTATGCGGTGTTGCATGCCGTTTTGCCAATCGCGCGAAAGTGAAGATTTAAGCAATAAGTTTTCTTTTGTAGTAATGGAATTGCTAAGTGTACCATTATAAGATGTCGAAATTTTTTCGTACCAACGTGTTTTGCCTGTTGGATTTTTACGTTTAAATGGATAAAATGTGCTATACGCAATGTTTAATCCGGGTAAGTTCATCATAATGGTCGAGTCGCTTGCACGCTGCGTTACGCTCATATTTCCATTTATCGAGAGCGATGGTAAATTGGCAAAACGCTTGTTGAAATTGATGCTCGAGAATGTAGTATTGTTGGTACTCACTTCGGGGCGAGCATAATAATTAAAGTTGTTGTGGGCATAGCCGCTTGTGCTGAAATTTACACTGGCCGAAAAAGTCAAGTTTGGATTTGCTTTAGGATCTTGCGTATGCGACCACGAGAGGCGTAAGCTTTGCGCATTCTGATAATCGGGTGTGGCTTTTTCACCAGTAATATCTTCACGGTATTCAAACGAAAGGTTGCCATTGTATTTGTAGCGTTTTTTGTAAGTAGATGTAATACGAGTTGCCCAACTGCCTTTTGTAAATATATCTCCACGTAACTCCAAGTCGGCATAATCGTTTATTGCAAAATAATATCCTCCATTTTGCAATCCAAAACCACGTGTAAGTTCATCGGCATAACTCGGCATTAACAAGCCCGACGAATAATCGCTAGTAAATGGAAAAAAGCCAAACGGGATGGCAATTGGTAATGGTACATCGGCAATAACAAGGTGTGCAGGTCCAGTAACTACGTATTTACCAGGCTTTACCTTTCCACGTTTCATGCTTAAATAAAAATGTGGATGATCATGATTGTCGCAGGTTGTAAATTTTCCGCCCTCCATGCAAAATGCATCGTCCTGCGTTTTTTTTGTTTTATCACTAATAATATAGCCTTCGCCTTCTTGGGTAACTGCCTGTCTGATAAAGCCTTTTTTGGTTTTTAAATTGTAGTTTAGTTCACGTGAGCTATATGTTTTGTCCCCTTCGGTAAATTCGGGTACGCCCACTTTGGCACCCACACTATCCGTGGTGCCACGCGCAAAAATGGTTGAACTATCCATTTTTACTTTCACAAAGTCGGCTTTTAAATTAATGTTTTTGTAGTTTATATCGCTCGATCCGTGTAAATAGGCCGTTCCGTTGCCAGTAAATACAATGGAGTCTTTAGCATTATATTTTATCTCAGCATCAATGGCGTTTGGTTTTGCTTTAGTTTGCAATGAATCAGCTCTTAAGCTATCTGTGGTGTTTGTTGTTGTACCAATGGCTGAAGGCTTCGGTTTGGGTTGAGCGTATAGCAATAACGACATAAAAACAAACACGAGTAGGCTTATTATTACGTAGTTAAACTTAAATTTTTTACGATCGTTTACAGACATTTAAAAGGGAAATATGCTTATTAATTGGGAGTGCAAATTTAATGAAAAATAAGATGCCTTGTATTAGCTATGTTTATTTTTATGATAAATTTGAAAAATTACTTATTCGTAAAGTATAAATCCCGCAATAAAATTGTACTTTTGTATACTAATCATTCAAAATGCCGATCATAAATAAATATGAATCAACAAAATTTATTCAGGAGTGTCAAATTTGCAGTAGCAATCATTCTGAGCGTTAGTTTTACAACCTTAACTGCCCAAAACAGTAAATTTACTGTAGTTATTGATGCCGGGCACGGTGGACATGACGCTGGTGCAGTAGGCAAGATAGCACGCGAAAAGGACATAAATCTAACTGTAGTTCAAAATTTAGGCGAGCTTATTGCTTCTAATTACAACGACGTAAGAGTAGTATACACACGTAATACCGATAAATACCTCACTCTACAAGAACGAGCAAATATTGTAAATAGCAATCATGCCGATCTATTTATCAGCATTCATACCAATGCGGCTCCCTCATCATCTGCATTTGGCACCGAAACCTTCACCTTGGGTTTGGCCAAATCTAAAGGAAACTTGGATGTAGCCATGCGCGAAAATGCTGTAATGTTATTAGAAGATGATTATAAATCAAAATATAAAGGTTTTGATCCTCGATCGGACGATTCGTACATAATGTTTGAATTTATGCAAGATAAATACCTCGATCGAAGTGTTTCTATTGCATCCGACATACAAAAGCAGTTTGTGACGTATGCTGGTCGTTCGGATAGAGGAGTGCGTCAGGCTGGTTTCTGGGTTTTGTATCAGTCGGCCTGTCCGAGTGTACTTGTTGAACTTGGTTTTATTTCAAACTCAGCCGAAGAAAAGTACTTGGCAAGTACCTCAGGTCAAAAGGAATTAGCAGAGTCGATTTTTAAAGCATTTCGAAATTTCAAGTATGAATTAGATAAAAAGTCGGGCAAAGCAGTAAGTTCTAAAGGTTTTAGCGAAGTTGAAGCAATCAAAGCCGAAGAGCTTGGGCGTGACGATAAAAAACAAGATGGACTAGAAGCACCGTTAAAATCCAAAATTGCAAATAGTAAAGAGGCTGTTGTGTCGGTCAAAGAGAAAGCGAAAATTCAATCTAAAGCCGATTCTACACGTAAAGCCGATGCAAATGCGAAATCAAAAACATCAGAAGTGGATGCGGTAATTGAGCCTGTTAATCCCATTGCTAAATCAACAACCGAAACAAAGAGTGAATCAGCCAAAAAGGACTCACCAAAAAATGATAAGCCAGTAACTAGCACAGAATCGAAAACAACTTCAAAAAACGAAACAGTTGTAGTTGCTGATAAAGCAAAACAAGAAACAAAAACGGAAATCCACGCTGTTAAAACGGAGTCACATGTCGCAAAATCGGATGCTAGCACTGTCACTTCGACCACAAAAAATGGATCAGCAGCAAAGGTTTTATCGCCCGAAAAAGAAAAATATGTCGACATGACAGCTTATGCAGCTGTAGCCGAACAGCCTGTTTATAAATTACAGTTGTTTGCTAGTCCACGTAAGCTTAATTCCAATGCAGCCGACTTTAGAGGCATACGTAATGCCGATTTTTTTATCGAAAACGGTATTTATAAATATACAATAGGTGCTGATGTAAAATACGAAGTAGTAGCGAAACTACGTAAAGAAATGATCGAAATTTTCCCCGAATCATTTGTAATAGCTTTTTTAGGAAAAAAGAAAATAGGCATAAATGAGGCCTTGAAATTAACAAATAAGAAGAAATGAAGAAAAATATCTTTACCCGCGAAGTAAGAGTGGGACTGATGGTTGTGACGGCTATTTTTGTGCTGTATTTTGGTTTGAATTTTTTGAAAGGGATTGATGTATTTTCGCCCATAAACGATTATTATGCCACTTACGATAATATAGATGGTTTAGTGCCATCGTCGCCCGTATTAATTAAAGGCTATAAAGTAGGGCAGGTAGAAGAGGTAATTTATGATTTTACGAAACAAACCGCTTTTATTGTTCGTATATCGGTAAGTAAGGATATTAGAATTCCGAAAGGAGCCAAAATAGAATTGTTTGACAATGGTTTGATGGGAGGAAAGGCTGTGCAAATTGTGTACGATCCGTTGCAAGCTAATGGTGCTGTTTATGCCGCTGGCGATACGGTTGAATCAAGTGTAGGTACTGGTCTTATGGCGCAAGTAGCCGGCGACTTGATGCCACAAATACAAAGTGTGGCTCAGCAGGCCGATTCGTTATTGCGGTCGTTACGCAAAGTGATGGATGGAAAAGAATTGAACAATAGCTTAGCATCTATAGAATCCACAACGTCGAATTTGGCTACAAGCTCAAATGAGTTAAAAAAACTTATGAAATCGGATGTTCCTGGTATTTTGAAAGATGTGAATATTATTACAACTGATTTAAAGAAAGTTAGCGGAAATCTAAGTGCAGTTGATTTTGCGGCTACATTTGCAAGCATAAATCACACCCTTGCTAACTTACAGTTGGTGACAGATAAGATGAATGGCTCTGAAGGTACTATCGGGTTGCTAATCAATGATAAACGATTATATAATAATCTGGCAAATACGGTTGAGAGTGCAGATAAATTACTTGTAGATTTAAAAGCAAGTCCTAAAAGATATGTACATTTTTCGCTCTTTGGTAAGAAGGAAAAATAAAGCTTTTGATTAGAATATTTCTAAATAACACTAAGCGACAACTTTTTTGATGATAACAAATTTTAATGGCCGAAACCATTTTGTATGAATGATTTCGGCCATTTTTTTGCCTTTTAGACAACTATATATTGTCTATTTTGGTGTTAGATTGTTAATGTGCTTGTAATCAAATATATTACAAATATATTACAGTTATTTTTTAGCTAATGTGCTGTTAGTGAACGTTTAAATGTAAATGGTTGATTGTAAAGATAATATGTCGATATTGTTATCTCCAAATATTTACTACATTTTTTTATCTCGATTTTCTTTGCGAATTTTGTAAACCTGAAAGTAGCCTCTGTAGGTTTCTTCTAGTTCGTTAACCATCTGAATATTGTGTATTGTTAATCCAACTAAATAATTTATTTCATCTAAAAGAAGCATATGTTTAAGAGTCCCGAAGAGTTATGGAATAAATGTCTTAGCATTATTAGAGATAATATAAGCGAGGCATCATATAATACTTGGTTTGCGCCTATCGTAGCCCAAAAGTTCGAAAATAATATTTTTGTTCTACAAGTTCCTAGCCAGTTTTTTGTTGAATATATTGAGGAGAAATACATCGATTTGCTTCGTATGACTTTATTTCGCGTAGTCGGACAAGGGACCCGTCTGGAATACCGCGTACTTATCGACAAATCGAGCGGAAAGGCAACTCAAATTCCTAGTACTAACGAACAACCTAAAAGCAAACAAACTTCAAGTGTTGGAAGTAACTATATAAGCCCGTATCACCGTGTGCAATTGCCCGAAATTGATCCGCAGCTGAATCCTTCGTATAACTTCAACAGCCTTATCGAAGGTGCAAGTAATAAACTTGCCCGCACGGCTGGTGTAAGTATTGCTAACGAGCCCGGAAAGACTATTTTTAACCCTCTATTTGTA
>JAGNPC010000145.1 GCA_017989795.1 Paludibacter sp.
ATGCTACCCAGGCCAATTGCAGCTTCGACCAAATAAAAGTACTTCGTGCCGAAAAATCATTTCCTGTTATCAAAGATTTTGAGCAGTGGATGCTCGAACAAGCTGCACACATATTGCCCAAGAACCCTATTGGCAAAGCCATTCTGTATGCCTGCGGTATGTATCGCCGATTGGTGCGCTACACGCTCGATGGACGATACCGCATTGACAATAATCTGGCCGAAAATGCCGTTCGTCCATTAGCACTGGGGCGCAAAAACTACCTTTTCTGCGGAAATCACGAAGCAGCCGAGCGAACAGCCATCATTTACCACTCATGGGCACCTGCATAGCAAACAAAGTGGACCCGAATGAGTGGCTCACCAACATCCTGAACCGTATACAAGACCACAACATCCAAAAGATCGACGAGCTATTACCTTACAACTGGAAATGGAACAAAGCATAATTCAATCGATAAACAAATTGAAACCCCATAAATCGGAACTCAAATCTGATTTATGGGGTTTTTTATGCGCTAAATGCGTAGATGGCGGAAGGGGTACTATGCTCAAAGCATTACTAGAATGGGAGCATTTCAAAATCCGGCAACTTTCCGTATTTTCGTGGCGCGTTATTACGAAATGGTGAAAGAAATTAATGATAAGTTGGGCGAAATTCTAAAAAAATTAGACGATACTGGACTTACCAACAAAACCATGATTGTTTTTTGTGGCGACCATGGCGAAATGCTTGGTTCACACGGCATGAACTCGAAAAATAATTTTTACGATAAATCGGCACGTGTGCCACTAATTATTCGTTATCCCGATAAAATTGCAGCAGGTAAAAAAATACAAGTCCCTGTTAATCTGATCGATCTGCGACCAACAATCGAAGATTATTTCAATTTACCAGCTACAAAAGTAGATGGAAAAACATTACGTCCTTTCATCGAAGATATGTACAATAAGAACGAAACCTATTTTGCCGTTTCGGAATGGTATAGTTGTAATGTGCCAGGTTTTATGGTGCGCACCAACAACCATAAATTAATGATTGCGCATACTGCCGAGGCTAGAAATACAGCTATTGATGGGTTTTACAACCTTCAAGCAGATAGCTTGGAACGCATCAATATTCTTAAACTTTCCATCATCCCGCAGGTTGAAAAAACAAAAGCACAGGAACTAAAGGTGCTTTTGGTTAAATGGCTCAAAAAAGTTAATTCGCCCTATTATTACAGCGTTAAGTCGCGTCCTTTAGGTCGTTTAAATGCCAAATATACACTTTATCAAAATGATATTGCAAAGATTATTATTCCTGGAATATCAAATATCACAGGTTTGCCTTCAGGTGCCTCGTTTCGTGTTTTGACGAATGATACTTTGGAAATTACAACATCAACCATTAGCTCTACTTTATTAAATGCTACAGCAACCATTTCAGGTGCAAGCTCAGCTGTGAGTTTCGAGGTGATGCCCGCTATCGATTACACAACTTCAATTTCAACTTCAAAAGTTGTTGCTGAATGTGGAATATCGATAATCGTACGTGCTGATAACATTGAAATAACTTACCAAAACACATATATTAAAAATTGTAAGGCTAAGATATTTAGTGCCGATGGAAAACTTGTTTTACAGAGTCGTTTTCAATCATCAACGCTTACATTCTCAAAAAATAATTTTCTAAAAGGTAATTATATCATTCAAATTTCCAACGGTGTTAACACAACAAGTAAAAAGTTTTTGGTTCAATAGCATTATGTTTTCAACAGTATAATTCGATTTTTAATTACGAGGTATACATTTTTTACGCGACCTTTTTTTTATCTCTATTGAAATCACTTGACTTTTTATATTAATGTATTGGGTTTGATCAATCTTTGTCCCAAATATATTCTATTTTAAAGTGTATCTTTAAAGGTTTACTTTTGAATAAAAAAACTAAAATTCACATTGCCATAGGCTCTGTGATCTGTAAAGTTTGGATGTGAAACAAAACTATCCTTTGACGCATGCTCTAACACCAACATGCCGTCTGGCTTTAGAAGTTTTTTTTCGAAAATCAAATTCGGTATTTCAGGTAGCATTTTTAATTCATAAGGTGGATCAGCAAATATAAAATCAAATTGCTGATGTGTACTTCCTACAAATTTAAATACATCCATTTTTAATAATTGTAAGTTTGTGATTTTTAATTCAGCACACACTTTTTTAATAAATGCAGCTTGCACTTCATAATTCTCAATCGCTATAACCGAGCTGCATCCTCTCGACACAAATTCAATCCCAATACCTCCTGTGCCAGCAAACAAATCGAGCACGTCAATATCCTCAAAATCAATTTTGTTATTTAATAAATTAAATAAACCTTCTTTGGCAAAGTCGGTTGTAGGTCTTGCTTTTATATTTGTAGGAACGCTTATTCTTCTTCCCTTGTAAAGTCCGCTAATTATTCTCACGTTCTATCTTGTTTTAAATACCAGTTCTTTTATGTTTTTCTTTAGTAGTTGCTCAAGTCCTAATTGATCATGTTCAACTGATACAACTATTGATGTGTTTTCGGTTTCAATACTCAAAGTTTGCTGCATGTTTAGCAAATGGTAAAGTATATCTTCGTTTGTGCTGTAATTGTGGCTGTTGCAATAAAGTAGCTTGTTCTTAGCTGTATGTATCAAATCTAGCCTGTTTCGTCTTACAATGCATTGAATGGCCTGTTCTTGAGCTAACAGTTCTTCTATTGCGGATGTTAAATGATGCTTAATGATAAAATTATCAAACTTAGAGCAAATAATATCATAAATGTTTGTTTCAATAATAAATGCTAAGGCGAAATTATGTTCTTTGAATTCGTTAAGTTGTAATGTGTACGCTATTTCAGGAAGTGAATTGTGCTGAAATTCGATTATGTTTAGTAGCTCATTTAAACTAAACATAGCAATCGGTGCTAATACGTACAGTTCACTCTGTATACTAAACTCAGTATGTTTAGCGTTTGTGTTAAGCTCTAAGGTTTCATTTAGAAAATCGCCGAACAATTCGAATGTATTTTCGCTATTTGAAACTTTTGAGTCCTTGTATAGCGTTAAATTGTTTTGTTCTTCGCTTGCATATAAAGAAAATCCATCCGAACTATATCGGATGGATAGTATTGAAGTGCTTTTTGGTATGTTATCCATATTGGATTATAGTATGTTTTTCACACTGGTAATGTTATTCCCAGTTACCAGCATTGTTGTTTGGTTCAACAATTGAACCGATCATCAGACCTGGAAATTTAGCAAGTTTAGTTTGTACATCAATTTTGTTTAAAATTTCTTGGCGATTTAAGCCGGCCAAGTATACTTCATACAATACTGATGCCTCAAACAATGGAATTTTAATGCTGTTGCTGTTTGTGTAGTTATTATCTACTTTTAATACAAACTCTTTATCGGTTGTAAATGGTACCAATTTTATTTGCTCAATTGTTTCGGCCGTATATTTATTTGGATATAAAGCTTCCAACATAGTTACATAAGCTGTGTCTCTACGGAAGTTCTCCAAACCATTAGCTATAATTTCTTGACGATTACCTTTGCGTACAATTGCAGCTGCTTTCGCTTCAGTTAATCCTGCTTCAAGTTGTTTTTCGTTCAAAGCACCCTCTTTTAATACGGTTTTCTTTTTAGCTGTTTTTAGGAACTTTATTAGCTCATCAAATTTGTCGGTATAAACTCCTTTTTGATCTTTGTATTCAACTGCTGCCTTACGTATGTCTACGAGCTTCTCTATGACTACAATTTCGCGTCGGGCTTTTTCTTCGTCGAATCGAATTGGAGTAACAATACTCATTATACACAAGTAAGTTAATAGAACAATTGCTGCTCCAAGTGAAATTTTAATTAATGTTTTCATACTGGAAATAATGATGTTATTGAGTTTTCTATTTTTATTGAGATAGTTGCTTTTATTTGAGTATGCAAATTTAAAAAGAAATTTCAATTAGTCCTACTCTTTGTATTTTTTTTTGGCTATAAAACGATTATTTTCAATGAAAATTGAAAAATAAAAGCCTGTAACGAAAATTCGATACAGGCTTTTGGCTTTTATAAAAATAAATAGAATCAATTTCTATTTTTTTGTTTCAGAAGCGATCTTGTTTTTTTTGCGATTAACCAATTTATTTACCTCGTAAGTTATTGGTGATGCTATAAATACGGATGAATAAATACCTACAAAAATACCAAACAACATAGCAAATATAAATCCACGTATTGAATCACCACCCAAAGTAAACATGGCAATCAATGTGATTATTACGGTGAAAGTTGTACTGAAGGTACGACCTAACATCTGATTTACCGAGTTGTTGATAATCTCAAATCGATCTTGTTTTGGATGTAAGCTTACATTTTCACGTATACGGTCGTAGTTAATTACCGTGTCGTTTATTGAGTATCCTAATACCGTTAAAATTGCTGCTATAAACGATTGGTCAATTTCCATCGAGAATGGGAGTATACCCCACAATAACGAGAATGCACCTAATGTAATTACCGCATCATGCGCTAACGATACAACTGCTCCGATTGCATAACCCCACTCGTGGAAACGAATAAAAATGTAGATAGCAATACCTAAAATTGCAAAGATTACAGCCCAAATAGCTGCCGTTTTAATATCGTCTGCAACAGCAGGGCCTACTTTAGATGAACTCTTAATGTTTTGATCAATAAATGCATCTTTTGTTGTGCCATCTTTTAATAGCGTTTTAAGTCCTGTATACAGTTTGTCTTCAATTTGTGTATCAATTTCAGGATTTGCATCTTGAATTTTATATTTTGTTGATATACGCACTTGATTATCGTTACCAATAGTAATAACCATAGGAGTTTCACCTTCAAATTGTGGTTTCAATAGTTCTTTTACTTCGGCCGTGTTTACTGCCTTGTCGAATGCTACGACGTAGTTACGTCCGCCTGTAAAGTCAATGCCTAAGTTAAATCCGCGTGTAGCTATTGATATAAAACTAATTGAGAAAAGAACAATAGATAGAATGTACATTGATTTACGAATTTTCATAAAATCAATTTTGGTATTCTGTAAAAAGTGTTCCGATATTTTTGTATGAAAAGAAACTTCTTTGCGTTTCTCTTTTGCAAAATAACCTTCCATCATATATCGAGTAAGGAAAACAGCTGTTATAAAGGTAGTAACGATACCAATACTCAACGTTACACCAAACCCTTTGATGGGGCCTTTACCAAATATTATTAAGATAATACCTGTTAATAAGGTTGTGACATTTGAGTCGATAATTGCATTTAATGCATGTTTAAAACCATCTTTTATGGCTACTCGCATGTTTTTACCTGCACGCATTTCTTCTCTAATACGTTCATAAATTAGTACGTTCGCATCAACCGCCATACCCATTGTAAGTACTATACCAGCAATGCCAGGTAAGGTAAGTACCGACGAGAATGATGCTAAAACTCCAATTAAGAAAAATACGTTTGCAAAAAGTGCAATATCTGCAATTACTCCTGGAACTTTACCGTAGTATAGTACCATGTATAATAATACAAGTATAAATGCTACAATAAATGATATAAATCCGTTGTTAACTGCTTCTTGACCTAATGTAGGGCCTACAACATCTTCTTGTACAATGCGTGCTGGTGCAGGCATTTTACCCGAGTTCAATGTGTTTGCTAAGTCTTTTGCTTCTTCAACTGAAAAGTTACCTGTAATTTGCGAACTACCACCTGTAATTT
>JAGNPC010000146.1 GCA_017989795.1 Paludibacter sp.
TTTATATAGGGTTGAAATGCAAAAATAATAATATAATAAACTATATTTACAGTTCAAATTCGATACTTGATAATTGTTGAGAAACGTGTTGTTTATGTCAATGTGTTTTCATTAAGTTGAATGATGATAAGTTTAAACGTTTAAAAGATTGCTATGATGTTAAAATCTACTTTTTTGAGCCTTTTGCTCGTTGTTTCAGTTTCGGTTTTTGCTCAGAATAGGCGCATCTCAGCCTCTGTTTCAAGGGTCAATTCGGTACAAATGTCTAAATCAATTTCAGCTTCAAGTAATTTAGCACGCGCTCAAAAGTTGCAAGCCTCCGAGACTGATGTAACTCGTATAAATCAAAGAGTCAATCTCTCCAAAATATCGATGATTAGTACAGTAGCATCTCCTAAAGCACTTTTTCAACGGCCTAAAGGAACATATTTACCTTCACTTATTGGTGCCGAAGATGTGAATTATATTGGTCAAAATTATACTTTTGCAGGAATTCTGGGGTCGGCTTACTCTAAGCCATGGGTTTTTACTAATAAATCTACCAATGCTACATCCTATGCATGGTCGTGGGGTGGAAATGCAAATTACAGTACTACAACCGACTTAACACTGAAAGATGATGCCGACAATTTTTTATACCCAGGCAGTTTTTTTGCTCCAGAGCTCACGGCATTGAATGGAGCGCAATCTTCAAAATACACATTACCAACCGGTGGAGTAGCTGCGAACGCCTCCTTATTGAGCAGTTCAAGTATTTTATATGTTGGAAATATGGACATGTATGGCAACTCATCCACCGTTGATGGATCAGGAGTAAGTATTGGCCTTTTTTCGGCAGATAATGGTGTTGGTATGAGCGGAGCGGGTACAGGCTACTTTTGGGGAACATGTTTACGCAATTCCGATGGTGCGAATGGAACAAAAGTAAATAGTATTGTATCGGTTTACGAAAAACCAATGTCGCCGCTTACAATCAAAGATATTTGTTATTTTGGCAATTCCGCAGCCTACACTCCAGTGCCTACCACAAAAAAATTAACAGCCGCCATAGTTAAAATTAACAGTAATGGTGAATTAACCACCGACACTATAGCAAAAGGAACAATTACTGGAGCTGATATTAAAAAAAACACAGATGGCGTATATTTACCATTTGTTTTTACAGTAACTGATAAGACATCAGGTGTTAATACAGTTGTTTATCCAGTCATTTCTGACGCATTTGCTATTATACTGTCAGGTCTTGATCAATCAGGAATGGACTTTGGACTCTTTTCTGATGTTCAAAACACGCTCGAAAGTTCGTCCTATTTCACTAAAGTCGATGCTGTTACTGGTGCCCCAATAACTGGTTTATTTCGTTCTTCATCATCCGGAATGAATATCGCACTCACCATGAATGCCTATTTCAATTATTTATACGTTGATCCTGTTGAGCGCATTCTCACAGCACCATCAGCTGGTGGACTAGCCATCGATGCCGTTAATAAACAAAGCGGTGCCTTAGTCTACTCGTTTTTCAGTGATGTAAAAAATTCAGTTACCAACGAAGATCTTGTATGGTTATCTACTAGTTTGCCCGACTGGATTACACTTAGTTATTCCGATCAGTATTATGAGCAGTATGGCGGTTTACTATTTCAGTTCACAGCAGCCGCTTTGCCAACAGGCCTTACAGACCGTTCTGCCGATATAAAAATCGTATCCTACGGGGCCGAAACTACCATTAAAATTAATCAAGCACTTGTATCAGCAGTTAATAATGTAGCAGATTTTACCGTAAGCGCAATTAAAAACTCGCAAGGATACAATTTAAGTTATGGTGATGATTATAAGCAACTTCAGTTAGCATCACTATCGGGTCAAACTTTAGAATCATATACCTTACCCACAAACGGAAATTATCAATTGCACATGGCTTCATGGCCAAAAGGAGTTTATTTACTCCATTTTAAAGGCCTTAAAAACAAAACAATTAAAATCATAAACTAAATTTTCAGTATCTTTGTCGTAAATTGAAAAAAACAGATTCGATATGGAAACATTAAATTTGAAAGTAGCCATTATAGGTGCAGGCAATATGGGAGGGGCAATAGCCCGCGGACTAGCAAAAGGTAGAATGATATCAGCATCACATATACGAGTGGCCGATGTTGTTGCCGAAAATTTGCAGTCACTTAAAAGTTCATTTCCAGCCATGGAAACCTATACATCAAACCTCGACGCAATTCACAATGCCGATATAGTGATTTTAGCCGTAAAGCCCTGGTTAGTTGAGCCAATAGCAAGCGAAATCGAAAAAAAACTCGATTATAAAAAGCAAATCATCGTTTCTGTCGCAGCGGGCGTCGATTTCTCCAAACTCACCGACTATTTCGATTCCGACGCCACCCTTTTTCGTGTAATCCCCAACACCGCTATCGACGTACTGCAAAGTGTATCAACCATTTCGGCCATCAATGCCACCCCAGAGCAGCAAAATCTGATTCTCGATTTATTTAGCGAGCTCGGCAAAACATTTTTCGTGCCCGAATCACAGCTCAACGCCTTTATGTCACTCTCCTCCTGCGGTATCGCTTACGCCTTTCGTTACATACGCGCAGCCATGGAAGGAGGCGTCGAAATGGGCATTTACCCACATGTAGCCAAAGAAGTCGTGTTGCAAACATTGCGAGGCGCCATCGACCTCATCGAAGCCAACAATTCGCACCCCGAAGTCGAAATAGACAAAGTAACCACGCCCGGAGGCATCACCATCAAAGGGTTAAACGAAATGGAAGCGCAAGGATTTACCAACGCAGTAATAAAAGGCCTCAAAGCATCACATCTCAAATAAAACAAACAATTCAAAAATTTGGAGGTGCCCCTCGTACCTCGGGTCGGGCTTTCCGTTTTTGTACCGCCGAAATACGGCGGCACGCCACTGCAATCCCTCACCCGCCCAGCAGCCTTTCAACCCGATGCAAAAATCCAAACATACTTTTATAATAACAACCGCCTGTAGTAATATCAAATTACTACAGGCGGTTTCTAATTCTCGCTTTTTTTTGAGCTTTTAGTTTACGTGATTTATTTTGTAAATTTAAATATGTAATTTAAACTTTCGCCACTAATTTGCACAATGTATAATCCTTTTGATAACGCTGAAACATCTATGCTGTTATTTGACAGTTTTTCGGAGTAATGAAGTTGCCCTCTAGAATTGTAGATATTGATTGTGTTATTGGGGTCGATTAGGTTTGAAATATTTAATTTGTCTACAACCGGATTTGGCCACCATTTTAGTTCGTTAGTAAAATGAGTTGAAGTTGAATTAACCTTCGACGATTTAAAATACAAATTATCCAAAATCAATGTAGACCCAACATAAGATAATGCCGAATTGTCCCATTGTGATGATGCTACTTGAATTATCACATGGTCAGGTGATGTTCCTAATTCAAAGGGCACTTCGATATACTGATAATTGCTTGATGCATTTAAATTTAAATGCTGGCCACCAATTTGATTCCCATTTTGCAAAAATTGAAGCGAAACTTGCGCCAAATCAGTGGATTGAGGCGCGTATTTGTACCAAAACGCAAGCGTGTCTTTTGTCAAGGTGTACGAATTCCCTCCTTTAAGACACCCGCAATTGTTATCCCAATAACCCGATGTAAGATAGCCTGGACGTGCTTTTGGAACATTGTTGTCTTCGCCTAAGTAGGTTGTTAGTTGCAACGCATACTCACCTTGTTTCGCATCGTTTGTTCTACTTAAGCCGTCTTCGTCTTTGTTTTGCGAATTCCAATCATCAATTATCAAAGGCAGTTGAAAATTTGACCACTGTTCAAAATCTCCATTAAGCTCAGATGGTTGTGTCGAAACTCCTACGAACGATACATTATCAACAGTTAATGTTGAACCGTTTACTCCATTTTCGTTTTTATAGATATTACTTGCTACCAAACAGAGTATTAACGAATCGGGAGTTTGGGTTAGTGCGGGTGTGAATTCAAATTCAAAGGGAGTAAATGTTGACTTTATACCACCAATTTTGAACTGATAGTTACCAATTTCTGCTTTGTTTTTTCTGAATATAACTATAAGCAGTGCTGAATCAGTAATTTCTACGTTGTATTTGTAGTGTCCTTTTATGCCTGTTGGCATTTCGGAGTATGCTATCCCATTGGTCCATAAATTCAGATTGCCCTCTTTCGGATCCGTGTTTAAAGTATATGCTAAATGATTTCCTACTGTTTGTAACTCAATAGCGTATTGTCCAGTGTAGCCAGGACTCACTTTTTTGACATTCGAAGGAAGATCGTCTCTGTAGCAATCATGGTTGGACGTAAATGGCATATACATTGGGTTTTCAATTGAGTTTTGAGTCCAATGTTCAAAATCAGGATTTGGAATTGCATTTTGACTTTGCATTTCAATAGCTACTAAAGCTATACACAGGAAAAGTAGTTGATTTTTCATTGTGATTTTTTGTTTTAAGAAGTTCATAAACTTGATTTATTTCAAAAGAATTGAACGTGTTAAGTGAGAATTAAGGTGCCTAGCCTCCAGTAGTTTGGGCGATTTTTTTTTATTTTTGTTTTTGATGTTTTTAAAGCTTGGCTCAAAGATACATCACAACTTGCTGAATTGTTCGAAATTTAACATAAAAATTTTGTAAATTGTTAGTTTATAGCCTATTTGATGCTTTTATGTATTGAAAATAGTTTGATTCTCATGCTTTTTTATCAAAAATGTATTCGGGTTGTATATTTAGGTTATTTCGCAAAGTATGTTATAATTAATGCTTAGTTTGTTGCTGTTTTTAAAGAATTTAGTAATTTTGTGTTTCAATTTAAAACTTTAGGATATTAAAAATGAGTGTTGTAGATAGTATTAAGAACTCGAAGGGTACCGCATTTTCTTTTGAATTATTACCTCCATTGAAAGGTAATGGAATGGATGGTGTAAATCGGACCATTGAAACCTTACTTGAATTTGATCCAAAATATATAAATATTACCACGCACAGAAGCGAATTGGTTTTTAAAGAATCAGCCAATGGCTTATTTGAACGTGTAGCTGAGCGTCATCGCCCTGGTACAGTAGCTATTGCTGCTGCTATACAGCATAAGTACAAAGTGCCGGTTGTTCCACACGTTATTTGTGGTGGCTTTACGCGCGAAGAAACGGAGTATGCGCTAATTGATTTACAGTATTTGGGTATTACCGATTTGTTGTTGCTGCGAGGCGATAAGGCCAAGCACGATCGCGAGTTCGTATCGAGTGGTAACAATCACGCTACCGATCTGCAAGTGCAAGTGAATAAATTTAATGAAGGCTTGTTTTTGGATGGCTCACAAATGAAGTCGACAATGCCCGGGTTTTCGTATGGTATGGCGTGTTATCCCGAAAAGCACGAAGAGGCACCTAACTTAGATGCCGATCTGTATTACGCTAAAATGAAGGTGGATGCTGGTGCTGAGTATCTTGTAACTCAAATGTTTTTTGATAATGCTAAGTACTATCAATTTGTAGATAAATGCCGTGCAGCAGGTATTACAGTGCCTATTATTCCAGGTTTAAAGCCCCTCACTTTGTTGAATCAAATCACCGTGTTGCCTAAAATATTCAGCACGGAGCTCCCCGAAGCTTTTGTCTCGCAGCTCAGAGCTTGTAAAACAGATGCCGAAGCAGCTGAAGTGGGAATGGAGTGGTGTACGTTTCAAGCCAAGGATTTAATACAAAATAACATACCAAG
>JAGNPC010000147.1 GCA_017989795.1 Paludibacter sp.
TAGTAATTTTGTGGTGGGGGAGGCAATTGTGTATCAAAACCAGAAAGAGAGTTAGATAGTTCAACTCTCTTTGGGCTTTTGATTTAGCGCATTTAAATTAGTTTGCAAGTATAGAAGTTTTGTTCGTAAATTTATACACAAAAGGATATAGTTTACATGCAACACAAAATCCAAAAGCCGATTCTAAAAATGCGCAAAATGCAAAAATACCAACAATTGAAATTGTAAGAATATCAAAATTTAAATATGATGTAAATACAATTACCAAATTAAAAACAACGCCAATACGAGCGGCAAAAATTTTTGGACCTGCATTAATTACCTGCTTTTTAATATTTAATATGTTAACGATGTATTTTGAGGCATTTGCAAGTGGGCTATATTTTGATAGTTCTACAGATCGTAGAATGAAATCGATTAACAGGGCAAATACAATCAAAATATTTTGAGTTACTAAAAATAGTGCTAAAAAAAGTACAACGAAGGCTCCATTTAACCGAGCTACATTTTCGTCAATTTTTTGATTCGAAATTGGGCATATTGCATTTGAATTCATATCAGTATTTATTTAATTATTATTACGTTACAAAACTAATTCAATATCAACTTGTTTACAATACCATTAAATACGTATTTTAAATACCATAAGTTTGGTAGCAAAATGTACGGCACATATTTTGTTTATTCTCGATCAAATTATTTATACAAATGAACATACGATTACTTACTTTTTCATTATTAATACTGTTCAGTGCTTTAGCGCAGTCATCTGTGAAATATTCCTTAAATTATGCTAGAATTAAACCTGGCGAAAATGTAAACTATACAGCCAATTGGGGTATTTTATCTATTGGTACGGCAAGTGTGAAAGTAGATAGCAGGGTTTTTAGAATCGGCAATACGGGTTGTTACAAAATTGATGTTCAAGGAAGAACAAACGGCTTGGCTAAGTTATTTTATGTGCGCGATAGCTGGACTTCTTATGTCGACACGGCAACCATTCAAACCCATAAATCGTCTCGAAGTATACGCGAAGGTTCTTATCAGCTTGATGAACAGATTGATTTTGATCATATTAACAATAAGGCAAGTGTTAAGACTTACAATAAAAAAACGAAAGCATTTGAACTAAAAAAGATATACGATACACCCGAAAATATTCGTGATGTACTTGCTGGCTTTATGGTTGTTCGAATGATAGAGTTGAATAAATTAAAGGTAGGCGATTTGTTTACTATCAATGGTTTTTACGAAGATGAAGGTTATAAAATTGACGTTATTTACAGAGGTATCGAAACGATTAAAGTAAAAAACAAAACGATTAGATGTTATAAAGTAAATCCGATAATGCCCAAAAATTCAGTTTTTGATGGTAAAAATGCTGTAGATGTGTGGCTTAGTAACGATGATAAACAACATATCGTTCGTGTTAAGGCTCGTATGTTTGTTGGAAGCGTTGTAATTGATCAAAGCTATTAAAAGTTTTTTTTAAACGGTAAATTGTTGATAGTGTGATTTCTAACATGATATATAAATATTATTAATGTTTATACTCATTTCTTTGTTCAAATAATTACTGTACTTTTTGTAACTTTGTGTTAGGTTTAAAATATAAATGAATAAAAGTGATAGAAATAATTCCAGCAATTGACCTTATCGATGCTAAATGCGTTCGACTTTCGCAAGGCGATTACGCTCAAAAAACAGTCTACAACGAAAATCCGCTCGAAGTTGCCAAAATGTTCGAAGATGCTGGTATTCGTCGCCTACATTTAGTAGATCTCGATGGTGCAAAAGCACACCATATAGTTAATCACAAAGTTTTGGAACAAATTGCTAGCAAAACCAATCTTATAATTGATTTTGGTGGCGGACTTAAATCGGATAACGACTTGCGAATAGCTTTTGAATCAGGAGCTTCCATGATTACTGGAGGAAGTATAGCTGTACGTGATTCCGAAACCTTTCTATCATGGATTCAAAAATTCGGTGCCGAAAAAATCATTTTGGGTGCCGACGTAAAAGATGAAAAAGTAGCCGTTGGAGGTTGGATTGAAACGACCGATATTGAGTTAATGCCCTTCATTTCGAACTATATTTCAAAAGGAATTTCCAAAGTCATCTGCACTGATATTAGCAAAGATGGAATGCTACAAGGGCCAGCTTTGGATCTTTATAAGAAAATGCTCACCATTGAACCCGATATGTATCTTATTGCAAGCGGAGGGGTAAGCTCATTGGATGATATCATTCAACTTAACGAAGCCGGTGTGCCGGCGGTAATTACAGGTAAAGCAATTTACGAAGGTAAATTCAAACTATCTGATTTAATACAGTTTATTGACTAAAAAGTACTTTTAGTAAATAATAAACTTTCAAACCAAAAATAATCAAAAATATAAATAATAAAAATCTCTATGTTAAAAGAAATTCTTTCAATTTCAGGAAAACCAGGTTTATTTAAACTCGTATCACAAGCTAAAAATATGCTTATTGTTGAATCTTTACTCGATGGAAAACGTGTTCCAGCTTATTCCAAAGATAAAGTTGTATCGTTGGGTGATATTGCAATTTACACTGATTCAGCCGAAGTAAAATTAGGAATAGTTTTAGACGCAATTAAAACGAAAGAAAACGCAGCAATTTGTAGTATTGATTCTAAAGCAGGAAATGAAGTTTTAAAAAGTTTTATGGCCGATATTTTGCCCGACTACGATAGAGATAGAGTATACCCAAGTGATATTCGTAAATTAATTAACTGGTATAATACATTAATTAATAGCAATATAACAGATTTCAATGAAGTAGAAAGCAAAGAAGAAGTTGCAGCTGAATAATACAATTTTCATGGTTAGCAAAAAACGATAACTTGTCAATTAAGCATTAAGCAATACTAAAAATATCCAATCATGGTTTTAAATGATTTTATATCATTATTCGAGAAATTTGCTCCAATTACGCTTCAGGAGAATTATGATAATTCGGGCGTCCAGATTGGTGATCAAAGCATGAAGATTACTGCCGTATTGACAACTATAGATGTTACTCAAGACGTTATAAATGAAGCTATTGAGCATGGATGTAATTTAATAATCAGCCATCATCCCTTAATTTTCAGGCCGATAAAAAAAATCACACCCGAAAATGAGGTACAAAGATGCATTTTGAGTTTAATTCAAAATAATATCGCTTTGTACGTAGCTCATACCAACTTTGATAATATTATTGAAGGCGTAAATGGTAAAATTGCAGACAAAATTGGACTGCAAAATTGCAAGGTTTTGCAACCATTATCCAATCAGCTCCTAAAACTAAATGTATATGTTCCTGTATTACACGCTGTATCTGTGCGCGATAGCTTATTTAAAGCAGGAGCAGGTAGTATTGGAAACTACGAAAATTGCAGTTTTAATGCTGATGGTTTTGGCACATTTAAAGCAAATAACCATGCCCAACCATTTGTAGGCGAAATAAATAGTTTACATACAGAACCTGAGATTAAAATAGAGCTACTTTTTCCAGCTTATCTTAAATCAGCGGTGTTAAAAGCTTTACATACATCCCATCCTTACGAAGAACCTGCCTACGATCTTATCGTATTGTCAAATAATTCGGAAAGGCTAGGAGCGGGGCTTATAGGTGAACTCACCGATGAGCAAGATGAAGTTTTGTTTTTAAAGCAATTAAAAAATATATTTAACTGTCAGTATATTCGACATACGAAGCTCACTGGCCGAAAAATTAAGAAAGTTGCACTTTGTGGAGGGTCGGGCAGTTTCTTATTGCAAAATGCAATTTCAGCTGGTGCCGATCTATATATTTCGGGCGATTTTAAATATCATGAGTTTTTTGAAGCTGAGAATCAAATTTTGATAGCCGATTTAGGTCATTTTGAGACTGAACAGTTCACAAAACATATTTTTTATGAGATAATTACAAAAAAAATGCCTACATTTGCAGTCCGAATTTCAGAAACTAAAACAAATCCCATAAACTATTTGTAATCAGTATGGCTACAGAAATTAAAGCAGAAAAAGAAATAACAGTAGAAGAAAAGCTTTTCGCATTATATGATCTTCAAAAAGTTGTTTCGAAAATTGACGAAATAAAAATTTTACGTGGTGAACTTCCTCTCGAAGTGCAAGACCTTGAAGATGAGATCATTGGTCTGACTACTCGTTTAGAGCATTTTGACTCCGAAATTAAAGATATTATTGCAAGTATTGCCAGCAAAAAAATTGAAATTGAAGAATCTCGTATAAAGATTGATCGCTACAAAGAGCAACAAGAAAACGTACGTAATAATCGCGAATTTGATAATCTTTCAAAAGAAATTGAATATCAATCGCTAGAGATCGAGTTGTGTGAAAAACGTATCCGCGAATTCACAGCAAACAAAGAAGCGAGATCTGCTGATCAAAAAATTACATCTGAACGCTTATCAGAACGTAAGTTAGATTTGAATCAGAAAAAAGGTGAATTGAACGAAATCGTTGCTGAAACAAAACAAGAAGAAGAAAAGTTACGTGAGCACGCTAAAGAAGTAGAACTACTTATTGAGCCACGTTTGCTTTCGGCTTTTAAACGTATACGCAAAAATGCTCGTAACGGCTTAGCGGTTGTTTACGTGCAACGCGACGCTTGCGGTGGTTGCTTTAATAAAATTCCAGCACAGCGACAGTTAGATATTCGTTTACGCAAAAAAGTTATTGTGTGCGAATATTGTGGTCGTATTTTAGTTGACCAGGAACTAGCTGGGGTAGGAACTATAGCTGCTGAATAAATCATATTTATAGAAAATTGCAAAGAGCTCGATATTAATTTATCGGGCTCTTTTTTTATGCTTATAAGGCTCGTAAAAGCTACCTGAAGTAAAGCTCGAGAATTATATCGCATTCTCAATAAATGTATTTACGTGTAATTTGCTGTAAATAATATATTTATAGCAAATTTGCACGTGTGTGTTTTATCTAAATTTAGAAACAGTAAGCTTTGTGGCATAAAATATAGAATTATACAACATAAAAATTCTTGATCTGATTAAATTGTGTGTTTCGCTTTACAAATGTATATAGACTACATTTGTGCTAGCATAAGTCATTATATAATTGTAAAGTAGTATTATACAAATGAAAATAGCTACAAAGCACAATAAATACAAGTGTAAAATTTTAATGCCTGCCAAAGTTATAATGTACATTTGGTTTTTAATAAGCCCCCGGTCACACATCTGTAAACACAGCATTTCTTTAAACCATAATTTGTTTAACAAATTAGCGTAATACTATATAAATCAGTAATTTAATTTAATTATATAAAGTATAAGTTCATTAGAGTACGGTATAAATGTGAAATACGATTAATATATGTATATTACTAGTATTAATTAATTGATTATCAATAGTATTAAGTATATTAATATGAATTATTTATTTAGTCACTGATTAATTTGAATAAATGATATAATTGCTAGTTATAGGTACACTTAGATTTTTTGACACATTTCTACTGTACACATTTGTAAAAATATTTGTAAATAACATTTGTGCTATAATTTACTTTTATACTCTATTGCAAATGTAAATAATTAGAATTATATTTGTACTCTAATAATACATTTCTATATTAGTGTATTCATTTATATATATGGACGAAAAATTAAAAATAGAATTGCTCA
>JAGNPC010000148.1:0-1654 GCA_017989795.1 Paludibacter sp.
CTCCAATACTACATCTACTTCTACAGTAGGATTACCACGCGAATCAATGATCTCGCGAGCTACAATTTTCTCAATTTTACTCATTTTTCTTTTAAAAATTTATTATTAAGTTGATGATTAAACAATGATGATTAAACAATTATACTCTGTTTCGTTGTTTGAAAAACTCGAACACCCAAAAGTTCATCTGAAATAGTAGTAGAAAATATCCAAAGTCTTCGATTGGGATTGTTCCCATTCGTAAGTTGCTAAAATGTAATGGATTGTACTCAACTACCGGAAAGGAAGTTAAAATGCCATTGACAATTAACATAGGTATACTACTTATTAAATAAGCTAGGATAAAGTTAGTAAACTTACCCTTAAGCCTATTTTGGTACAAAATTACAAAAATAAAAATTGAATTTAGCAATAAAGTAATAAAAGTGTAATATAATTTGTAATTAATTATTGCCAGAACTAAAGAAACAATGGCTAGAATGATTAGAAAGAAACGTGCTTTTTGTTCGAATTTTGAAAAATGAATGTAATAATTCACTACTTGGTACACAAAAAGGCTACAAAAAGGTATTACTGCAAAAAAAAGCCATTCTTCCAATGGCAATCCCCAGGCATAGTGCCCAATTACAAAATTGTTATTGAACGACCAAATTCCATAATGTGTGAAAATTGCATCCCAAATTATAAAAAACGACCCAGGAATCAATATGGCAGGTATCAGGTAAATCCATTGTTTTACGAATCGTATTTTTGATTCGAAACTCATAAACAAGGGACCTATCATGCTTAAAACTAATATGGATATATAGGTGTATTTTTGAAATTCCATCTGCAATTTTTTATTCATCTAAACATTGAACGAAAGTAGTTTGTTCAAGTAGTTTATTAGTCTTTATAAAAGATATAGTTATGGGAGTTTTTATTGCTTTGATAATAATTGTAAGTTGGATCGGACACTTAGTTTATGTGCTTACTTATCAATTGGTTGATGTTGCTTCAATTACTTTTTGGTTTCATATACTGATACAAGCATGGCTTTCCACAGGTTTATTTATCACGGCTCATGATGCTATGCACGGCACTGTTTCAAATTCAAAAGCTTTAAATACCTTGATTGGTCGGTTTTCTACTTTTTTGTATGCTGGCATGGGTTATAGAAAGTTGCTCGCGTGTCACATCGATCATCATAACTATTCAGCAACCGACAAAGATCCTGATTATTCAGTCGGCAGTCAACAATTTATGGTTTGGTGGTTCCGGTTTATGATTCGGTATGTAACGGTTTGGCAGATGCTTATAATGGCGCTGCTGTTTAATGTGTTGTTGATCTGGTATAACGAGTTGCAATTATTGCTTTTTTGGGTAGTGCCATTGTTCTTGTCTACTTTTCAGTTGTTTTATTTTGGTACTTATTTACCACATAAATTACCACATACAACTTCTATGGGCGAGCATCGGTCGCGAACGTTAACTAAAAATCATGTGTATGCTTTTGTAAGTTGCTATTTTTTTGGATACCACTTTGAACATCATACATCACCACAAACACCTTGGTGGCGGCTATATCAGTTGAAATAAATTAATTTGTTGAATTGAGAAATTAATTTTATCAAAGCATTTCAAATAATCATCTACTTTTTAGTTTTTTAAATGG
>JAGNPC010000148.1:1664-5655 GCA_017989795.1 Paludibacter sp.
ATTACAAACGAGCAAAAAGCAACTCCTAAATAATATCTTTGTGCTATAAAATAAAAAAGGATGAATGAACTAGAAATGTTGTTTTTGCAATTTACGGGTCAAAAGGAAGTTGCAACAACCGAATTATCGGCGTCGGGCTCGAACCGAAAATACTTCAGATTACAAGCTAATGGTACTTCAATTATTGGTGTTGAGGGCACTTCGGTTGACGAAAACAGAGCGTTTATACAAATGTCTAAACATTTTCAGGCTCAAGGCTTGCCTGTTCCTCACTTTTTAGGTCAATCCATTGATGGCTTATTTTATATTCAGGAAGATTTAGGCGATACTTTGCTATTCGACTTTATTGCCGAAGGGCGTAAAACGGGTGTTTTTTGCGAAGCCGAAAAAATAATGCTTCGTAAAACCATGCAATTGCTACCTAAAGTGCAGGTGCTGGGTGCCCAGGATTTCGACTTTTCAGTTTGCTATCCACAACCTGAGTTTAACGAGCGCTCGATATTGTGGGATTTGAATTATTTTAAATATTGTTTTTTGAAATCAACAGGAATAGAATTTCAAGAAAATAAATTGGAAGATGATTTTTTACGTTTATCAAATATATTGATGCAAACCAATACCAACACTTTTATGTACCGCGATTTTCAAAGTCGTAATGTGATGGTGAAGGATGGTGAACCGTTTTTTATTGATTTTCAAGGTGGGCGCCGAGGGCCGTTGTATTACGATGTAGCATCGTTTTTGTGGCAAGCAAAGGCAAAATACAGCGATGAACTTCGCGAAGAATTGCTCGATGTGTATCTAAAAGCATTGGCTGAGTTAATGCCCGTGAATGAGCAAGAGTTTAGAGCACAGCTGAAGCATTTTGTGCTGTTTAGAACCTTACAAGTATTGGGAGCTTATGGTTATAGAGGGTATTTTGAGAAAAAACCTCATTTTCTGCAAAGTATTCCATTTGCCATCCAAAACTTACGTGAGATACTACATGATGAGGTTGCTGAATATACTTATTTGTTGGATATTTTGCGTGAGATGACTGAATTAAAGCAATTTAGTGAAGTGGATGTAAAAAAACCTTTGGTGGTGAAGGTATATAGTTTTTCGTACAAAAAAGGTATTCCGAACGATAATTCGGGCAATGGTGGCGGTTATGTATTCGATTGTCGCGCTGTGAACAATCCGGGCAAATACGAACGATACGCTAGTCTAACTGGTTTGGATGAGCCAGTTATTCATTTTCTCGAAGAAGATGGTGAGATTCTTACGTTTTTTGAGAATGCCAAAAGTCTTGTAGATGCGTCGGTGAAACGCTACAAAGATCGTGGCTTTACCAATTTGATGGTTTCGTTTGGTTGTACAGGAGGACGCCATCGTTCAGTGTATTCGGCTCAAAAAATGGCGGAACATATTAATCGCCAATTTGGAGTGGAAGTGCAATTAATTCACCGTGAACAAAATATCGAGCAACATTTCGAAGAAAAAATATAAGCACATTACCATTGGTTAACTGCTTGTATTTTTAATTATATTATTCTGAATAATTAAATTGGGTTATCCGATTTAATAATTTCTGGATAGTTTAACGAGTTTGTATTTTGTACGTTGATTGATAGGATAATTTATTTGCGAACAGGTAAAGTAAATGTTTCCTGCAGTATCGGCTGCAAAACTATCAGCCCATCTAATTTTTTCGTTCAGTTCAAGGGTTGTTCCTTCGCCAGTAGCTAGGTTATATTTCCAAATTCCTTCATTGGGTAAGTTTGCCATAACTAACTTTGAACCAACGAGTAGCATGCCGTCGGTAGGCACATTGTTTTCGTTTTCAATTTCAATGCTCTCTGCTCTCTGTTTCGCTGTTAGTTTTGTGTTTTGTAGCACGTCAGTTGGAATGCTGTATAAAATATTGGCAGTAAGTGCAGTAAAATAGAGCGTATTTCCATCGGTAGATAGTTCAATACCATCCGAATGCACTTTATTGCTCCATATTCCTGTGCTTTCGAAGTCAATTACATCAAGATTGGCGAGTAGTTTAGGGCTACTATTATCGAGTGCGCGATACGAATTACCAGTTTTTAAATCAAGTACAACAATTCCACCAAGTTTTGAGTCGGTGATGTATGCAATGTCTCGTTCGGTATCAATGCGTAGATCGTTCAAATAACTGTTGGTGGGTGCTGTGGTTAATGGAAATTTATATTCGCGTAGCAAATGATTTGTTTTCAGATCATAAAGAAATAGTTTAGCGCCCGTTTTTTCTACTCCTTTAAACTGTGGGTTAGCTGGATCGAGTATCCATAAACGGTCGAGTTTGTCAATTACTACACTTTGTATACACACAAAATGTTTGTTTGCTTTTTTTGAAGGATAAGGAATTTCCTTGCCATTAACAAGTTCAGCTACTTTGTATGGACTTTTCACATCCCAGGTAGGAAAATTCACAAAAATACGATTGGATTTTGATATGGCAATGCCAGTCCACTGATAGTTCGACTGTGCTATAGTTTGTATGCTGTAGGTCTGTGAGTTGCTATTATGGTTAATTACCATTATTAAAAATAGAATCAAGTAGCTTTTCATACGTATTTATCGCCAATTGTTTTATACTAATCACTAATCACTTCATTCAGACTAATCACTCGTTCGCCAAACTCTATCATGGCATTAAAAATGCATAGTTTTTGGTAGTTTTGAAGCATATCTGGTGTTATTTTTTTTTGTATAAGTAGGCCTTTAGCTAATAAATCGGCACGTTGAACTCCTGCAATGAGAGGAGTTTGAGGCGTGTGCCATTGGTGTCCATTCCATAGGGCCACATTCGCATACCAAGTGTCGGTTATTTCACCACGGTTAAGTATTAGCACATCGTCGGCTGTGCCTCTAAGTGCAAAGGCAGCATCAAGGGCCGACCTATTGGATGATTTATAGGCACAGGGTTCAATATCTGCATGCACCACTTTTAAACTGTTAATAGTTTTAGGGGAATAAGGAATAAACTCAAACAAGTTAACGCGTGTATCGAAAACAAGACGGCATTTATATAATCCAGTACTTGGAATGTTTTGGGTGCTTAAAAATTTTTGAAGATCGATTACGGGTGACGTTGGGAAGAACTGTTGAAAAACAGTTTGTATGCGAGCTTGGTGAAGTTCCATGCGGTAAAAAACACCATTGAGCAATTTTATACTTTCAATAAATGGGTACATATATTTTATGAATTAGCTCGTTGTATTCGTTATGGCAGTTGCTTTGTGCTGTGATTCCTCCACCACTTTTAAAAACAAATTGGTTATCAATAAGTTCAATAAATCGGATAAGAACGGCCGAATCGAGGTTTGTGCCATCGAATTTGCCAAATATTCCTGTGTAGAAGCCTCGTTCGTACGTTTCAGCAGTCTCAATTATTTCTAGCGTTTTGGGTTTGGGTGCTCCGCTTATTGACCCAGCTGGTAAGAGTTTGAAAAGTATATCGCCAAGCTGAGCGTGATAATTTTCGGGTAGCTCGCCCGAAATTTCGGAACTTACTTGTAGTAACTCGCCACGGTTTGTTTGTAGGTGGTCAATGTAGCGGTAGCGGGTTACTTCCACTTTACTGGCTACTATGCTCAGATCGTTACGAATTAGGTCTACAATAGTGGCGTGCTCGGCTTTCTCTTTTGCATCGTTCAGTAATTGTTGTTTTGCATTTGGAATGCGTGCATCTATGGTTCCCTTCATGGGGTAGGACGAAATTCGTCTATTGTTGATGCGCACAAATGTTTCTGGCGATAATGCAATGAATTGATTTTTGAACCAGATTTTGTAGCGCGCTTGAGCATGCATGAAAATGGCTTCGGGCGTGAGATTCGTTTTTATTGGTGTGGGCTGCGTAAGGTTAACCAAAAATGAATTTCCTTGCTGAATTTGATTGCGAACATAATTGAATTTTTGCTCGTAAAGCGGGTAGGGCATGGGCTGTATTTGCCACTCAAATTCAGGTATAGCTTTTGGTGAA
>JAGNPC010000149.1 GCA_017989795.1 Paludibacter sp.
ACGAAGTTACGGTAATCGTATCGGGCGTCATTTTAGCCAAAAGCCCTGCAGGACCCGAAACAAACACTGCACCTACCAATATCATAAGTATCAGCGAAAAACCGCGCATAAACTGCTTTACACCATTACCAAGATGCATACCCACCAGCTCCGACTGACTTGCACCATTTGCACGAACGGACATCATACCCGATAAATAATCGTGCACACCGCCGGCAAAGATAGTTCCAAACACAATCCACAAAAAGGAAGCTGAACCAAACATAACACCCATAATAGCGCCAAAAATTGGTCCAAGGCCTGCTATGTTTAAAAACTGAATGAGAAAAACACGCCACCAAGGCATCGCCACATAATCCACACCATCCGGATTAACTATTGCAGGTGTTTTACGATTTTTATCAATACCAAAAATACGTTCGGTAATTTTTCCGTAAATAAAATAGCCTAGCACCAAGGCCACAATTGAAATTAAGAAACTGTACATGGTGTGATTTTAGGATTGCATTAGTATTATTAAAAAATGATTTATCTAAATCATTAATTACCATTTAAATAAAGCAATTACAAAGATAAAAAAAATGCTATCAATACCAAAAAAAAGGAAGCACTAATTTAATGCCTCCTATTAATTATATTGATAAATGCTTTACCCGTTTACTTCGTCGAGTATTTCCTGAATGTCGTCAACACAACTTCCACAAACAGCACCTGCTTCAATAGCATCGCCTACTTCTTCAACTGTTTTGCAATTGTGTGCACGTATACCTTCTACAATTTCGCTTTTACACATATCTAAACATGTACATATTACTGGATCATCTGCCATAATTTTCGTTTTTTTGTTGTTAATATTTTTTTTGAATTTGATTAAATTTTATAATATATCAAACATAACAAACGGAATTTAAAAAGGTTTATTGCAAAGGCTTTTTTTTTCAAAAATCAGAGTTTTTATAAATTGTTTTTAGTAGTTTTGACGCTTAAAAATATGCAACCTATTTAAATATTAACTTTATCATGGCATTTTATCAGAATACAGTTTTAAATAAACACCTAAAGGGTCTAAATTCGGAGAAAATACATGCTGCTTACGCTCAGTTTAAGGCCCATTTCCATAGTTCCGAAGTGCAGCAAAACATTCGTGCAAGCAAAGAAGAGCAATATCAGGAAGGATTTTTGCGCGATTTATTTGTAAATATTCTCGGCTACACACTCAACCCCAATGCCGGATTTAACCTCACTACCGAATATAAAAACGTAAAGGATAGCAAAAAGGCGGACGGAGCAATTATTATTAACGAAAAAGTGTGTACAGTTATTGAACTGAAAGGTACTGACACCACCGATTTAGATAAAGTAGAGCCACAGGCTTTTGGTTATAAAAACAACCAACCCGAATGTACTTACATTGTTATTTCCAACTTCGAAAAGCTGCGGTTTTATATCGACAACGCCATCGAACACATCGAGTTTAACTTGTTTACGCTTACTCAAAAAGAGTTTGAATTGCTTTGGATTTGTTTGGCTTGCGAAAATATAGCCACCGACCTGCCTAAAAAAATCAAAAATGCTTCGATTAGCGAGGAAGATAGCATTACCAAAAGTCTGTACAAAGATTATTCGCTTTTTAAGCGCGAGCTGCATCAGAATTTAGTAGCACTAAATCCCAAAATGGATGAATTGCAGCTATTTAAAAAGTCGCAGAAATTGCTCGACCGCTTCTTGTTTTTGCTGTTTGCCGAAGATCGCCAACTCCTTCCGCCCAATTCGGTACGCGAAATTCTGAAACAATGGAACGACCTGAAAGATTTGGATGCTTACTCTCCCTTGTACAGCCGATTTAAGTTGTATTTTGGTTATCTGAACACCGGACACAAAGGCAAACACCACGATATATTTGCATATAATGGTAGACTTTTTAAGCCTGATGATGTGTTGGATGTGGTGCAAATTGACGACGATTTGCTTTACCGACACACGCTGAAACTCTCCGACTACAATTTTGAGAGCGAGGTAGATGTAAATATCTTAGGGCATATTTTTGAAAATTCGCTGAACGAATTGGATGAATTGACTGCTTTGGCAACCGGTGTGGAGTTTGACAAATCGAAAACCAAGCGAAAACGCGATGGTGTTGTTTACACACCCAAATATATCACCAAGTATATTGTGGATAATACGGTAGGTAAACTTTGTGAGGAAAAACAAGCAGAACTCGGACTGAAAGACGAAGATTTCAGCGCCGACAAAAAGCAAAATAAAACTACTAAAAAGCTGCTGTTTGACAAACTTACAGCTTATCGCGAATGGTTATTGCAAATCACAATATGCGACCCAGCTTGCGGTTCGGGGGCATTTTTGGTTGAAGCATTGGATTTTCTGATACGCGAACATCGCTATATCGACGAATTGCAGGCAAAACTATTTGGCGATACGTTGGTGCTGAGCGATGTAGAAAAAAGCATTTTGGAAAACAACTTGTTTGGGGTCGACATTAACGAGGAGAGTGTGGAAATAGCCAAACTTTCGCTGTGGCTGCGTACCGCACAACCTAATCGCAAACTCAATGACCTGAACAACAATATAAAATGCGGAAATTCGCTGATTGACGACCCTGCTGTGGCTGGTGACAAAGCATTTAATTGGAAAAAAGAATTTCCACAAGTGTTTGGCCCAAGAGCAGAGTCTGAACCTACGGTAATTTTAGATCTACCCCAAACACCTGATTATCTGCAACTAATTAAAGAAAAATCGATCGAAGCACAGCAAAAAGCCGAGCAAGGAATTGCCTTGTCAAAAGAAGCGTTGGAAATAACGCTGCAACTCACCGAATATGCCGATAAACTACAAACCGTTTCAGAACCTGAACCTGTATATCAAACAACGAACAAAGGGTTTGATGTGGTGATTGGAAATCCGCCGTATGTGCGACAAGAACTTTTAAAAGAACTTACGCCTTCGTTAGAAAAATATAAGGTTTATCAAGGTAAAGCTGATTTATATACATACTTCTATGAGAGAGGTGTTGGGATTTTAAAGAGGAATGGTTTGCTTGGTTTTATTTCATCAGGTAAGTTTTTTGAGGCAAGTTATGGAAAGACTTTAGTAAAGTATTTGGTGGAAAATTTGAGGTTTATGAACATCATAAACTTTGATGATATCGAAGTATTTGAAGGTATTTCAGCATATCCTTTGATATTTATTGGTAAAAAGGAAATGTTTGAACAAGATTATAGCTTTAGTTATTGTTTTGTGCCTGATAATAAGTACGAGGCAATAAATGAATTTGTTTGTAATATCCCATTTTTAAAGATTCAAAGTAGTGATTTTATAACAAATGACTATAATTTTCACACGAAACAGATTTCAAGTCTTTTTAAGAAAGTAAATAGCAATTGCGTCTATTTAAAAGATATTAATTGTCTTCCTCTCGTAGGAGTTAAAACTGGTTTTAATGAAGGATTTATCGTTAAAAGTGAAATTTCAGAATTCGTAAAACCCTACATTTTTGGAAGAGATATTAAAAAGTACAATACTCCTTCTAATGAGATAAATATAGTATTTCCATATTTGAATAATGATAGTGAATATCAATTAATTAACGAATCAAAATTGGGTAATATTCTTGATAAAATAGAAATTAATAGAGAGAAATTAGAATCAAGAGCAATTATAAAAGATGGTATTATAAATGGCTCAAAAAAATGGTACGAGTTTCAACAAATAAATAAGAAAATTGCTTTTGATACAGAATATATAGTTTATCCTAATGTTTCCTTAGGCTCAAATTTCACCTTATCTAAAGGTCGAATAATTGATATGACTGGATTTATTATTCCAACTAATGATAAATATTTATTGGCTTTTCTAAATTCAAAATTATGTTCATTTTTGATGAAAAAATTGGCAATTACAAGGCGAGGAGGATATCAAGAATATAAAGTTCAATATTTAGAAAAAATACCAATTAAAATTGTCACAAACGAAATTAAATCTGATTTTGCTGCAAAAGCTGACAAAATGATTGCATTGCACAAACAGTTAAACGCCGTTTCTCAAAAATTCCAACGTATGCTTCAGCGTAAGTTCGATATGGAAGACTTGCCGGGCAAGCTTCAAAATTGGTACGCGCTCAGTTATAAGGATTTCGTAACCGAACTTGGGAAGAAAAAGATAAAATTCACCCTCGCTCAGGAAGCCGAATGGGAAGACTACTTCAGCGCCGAACAAACCAAAGCCCTCGAAATTAAAAATCAAATAGACACTACGGACAGGGAAATAGACCGCATGGTGTATGAATTGTATGAGTTGACGGAAGAGGAAGTGAAGATTGTGGAGGGGTGAAGAAAAAATTGAGAATAACAAAATTTAAACACAAATATGAGCAACCACATCGATTACATCGAAAACTCGCACGACGAAGATTCGTCGGCATTCTCAGAAAAAGAAATTGAACAACTTGGGCTGCAATTGAACGACCCACAAGTTGATATTCAATTAAAGAAAAAGGCTTTGGGTATTTTGGCACATCGCGGCGATACACAATCGTACAATATCCTGAAAGCTTATTCAGAAAATCCAGATGCGGGCTTGGAAGAGTGGACTAAGTTTGCTTATGGCGAATGTACGATGTTTTTGCACGCCAGCGTGTGCGACAATGATGATTATAGCAACGATGATGAATGGGTCTTTACCGGTGTTGGCAAAAACAATAATATGACGCGAATTTACTTTATGGTGCTTCCTGATGAGGGAAAATTGCTCGAAACCTGGCACCACGACATTATTCAAAAAGAAATGACTTACACCGCGGAAGAACTTAACTGTGAATGTGTTGAATGGTTCGATTGTAAGCCACACTATGTGGGATTCAGCCTATTACAACCTGTCACTATTTCTGTAGCTAAGTATATCGACACTGCCATAGCTTCTTGCAATGTGTTCGGTAATTTTCTGATTCCCGAATATTATGCCGGAACTGGAATACCTGATGCCGAAGAAATTGAGAAAATTATCGACATTGTGTATCATGGACAGGAAGAAGAGGAATATCCTTATGATGCTGATTACAAACCCTATTAAACCAGAATTGAGCAAACTACTAAACAAATAATTCCCCCTATGCAATTAACCCCCGAGCAGCTCGAAATAATAAACTCTACGGGCGACATTAAAATTAATGCCGTGGCTGGGTCGGGTAAAACGACGACTATTATTGAGTATGCGCGCTCCAGACCCATTGGTAGTAAAATATTGTATTTGGCATTTAATAAATCGGTTAAAATTGATGCAGTCCGAAAATTTGCTGATAAAGGCTTGTCACATGTAAACATCGAAACGGCTCATTCATTAGCATTCAAGCACATAATGTATCGAAGCAATTTCAAAGTGCGCACGCTGGAGTATAAAAGTTACGAATTGGTAGAGTTGCTCGAAATTGCTGCAACCGAAAAAATTGTGGCTTATATGATTGCTAATCATGTGGCAAAGTTTGCGGCTTACTTTTGCAATAGCAATGCGCAAAGAGTGCAGGAAATGAATTATATAGAAACTGTTACGGACGCACTTGCCAAGGGTTTTGTAACGCAGTACTACTCCTATATTGAACTGAAAACAAGACAGTTGTTGGCCAAAATGGATAA
>JAGNPC010000150.1 GCA_017989795.1 Paludibacter sp.
GCTGTGGAGCAAGATTTGTTTGGTAAAAACGTAAATGAGGATTTATTCCGATTTATTCAAGTTGGAGATGCATACTTTAATGAAGGAGTAGAAATATCAACACGATTAGTAAATATCAATATTAGGGCAAAAAAAGAATTTTGGGATGATTCTAAATCACAATTGATTGAAGCTATAAGTGCGGGACAAAATTGTAATTTTCAATTGAAAGTATTGTCTGATTATCACGAATGGGCTAAAAATCAAAGAATTGATAGATTCACATTGAAGAATTTATCTGACGAAATGAATTCTATTCCCAATTTATTCAACACTATCAATCAGCATACTCAAAGATTAATAGAAGAGGAACTCGAATTTTGGACCGATTATAAAGAAGATGATTCGGTAAAGGAATATCTTGACAGAATGAATGAAATGCTCAACGAAACGGATAAATGTAAAAGTGGAAACAGTTGTATTTTACGTATTGGACATGCTTCAGGATGGCGATTTATTACTGGTGCATGGACTGAAAAGCTTAGAAATTTCAGAACGGATGTAATTCCTGCTTCAAGACGAAACAACGATAGATATGCAGAATATCCTTTCCCAAAATCACGTCGATTGGATGAATATGGAGATTTATTGGGTTTTGTGAAATTGAAAATTTAAAGATACCTCCTTTCAATTCGTCACACACACCGTGGCGAATTAAGAGTAACCCTTAATTCATTAAAAAAATAGTCGATTGCTACCCTTAATCCATTACAAAGTATATGTATTTCTTATCGCTAAGTAGTAGATTATTAGTAGATTGTTCATTTGGCTTTGTGACTGAAATTTTAATGCATTTATTTAAAACAAAAAGGGATGGAATAGGTTTCTTGGCGTTAGTCTGTGATATAATTTTAAGCTATTACCGTCATAATACGACAGCCCAAACATAATATTACCGTCATTTTACGACAAATTACTGCAAATGTTACTGTTTTTTTTACGACAGGTAAAGTATCTTTATATTTATTATCAGTAACTTATTATGTATGAAGCGGAGCTTAATGAATGATTTGTTGGAATGGAAGGAATCAGTGAATCCAAAGCCAATTGTGTTGCGTGGTGCACGTCAGGTAGGTAAAACTACATTGGTACGAATGCTCGGTGCAAAGTTTGATGTTTTTTTGAATTAAATCTCGTTTCGGTTGATAAATGTGCCGTTTTATTGTGTGTGTACTGGAGCGGGTGTTGGAGAAAATTTTAAAAGATTAATATTATGGCTAAAATACATATCACCTTGGTGGGTGGACAAACTGCTCCGGTATATCTCGGAATAGTGGATGCAAATCCCGACAGAGTAATCCTTGTTTATTCGGAGCAAACAGCTGACGAAGCAAACCGCATTTATTCCGAAACTAATGTTGACTGCGAATTACACAAGTTTCATCCGGTAGATTTAAGTGAGATAGAAAAAAGCATCGCCAAACTTGTAAATACATTGAAATCCGACGATGCTGTTTCGATAAATATTGGTGGTGGCACAAAACCCTGGTCGATACTGTTTTACGATCATTTTAAAACGGTGGAAAATGTATCAATTTTTTATATCGACCAAAACAATTTGGTTTGGGATTTAGCGAGCCGTACGAAGCACGAAGTAGATTTTAATATGGAAATGCAATTTAAATTGTATGGAAATGCACTGACCGACTATAAAAAATTTACAGACTACAGGCTGGAAGACAAAAAATGCTGTGAGGAAATCAGAAAGTTATACGAATTTAATTCGTATGATTTTCATTTCATTTCGCAAAAATTGTTTTCGCAACCCAATACCGTGAGCCAGACATCGGAAGGTGGTTCGATGTTCGAATGGATAGAGCGCGATAAAAAAATGCGTTTTAGTTTGCTAAACAGAGTGGGCATGAGAAAGGAAAAAATGTTGGAATGTCCAAATTTAAGCACATTGGTTTATAATTCGGGCTGGTTCGAGTACGAAATTGCCGAAATGCTTTCGCGCTGGAAATACGCCAAAGAAATAAGAATGAATTGCAAGTTTCCGACCACTACGGGCAGCCCCAAAAACGAAATCGACATAATCATCAACACAGGCACAAAACTCTTGTTTGTGGAATGTAAAACAAAGATATTCAACGAAACGGATATTGACAAATTTGCTTCGGCAGTAAAAGTATATGGCGGATTGGGCAGCAAGGCATTGTTTGTAACGGATATTAGCATGAGCGATAAAGCGTTGGAAAAATGCGCCGACCACGGAATTATGACTTACAGCATGCAAAACAATCCCTTTAAATTCCCCACCGAAGATTTGTTGTTTGTGATGTTAGAAAAGGAGTTATTTAATTTAAACGCGAAATAAAAAGTATGAGAACATTAATGATTAGTTTAGTAAGTGACCAAACTGTACCTAATGTGCAACTTATAAATGAGTTTAAAAGTGAAAGCGTAGAATTTCAATTTATTACAACCAATGCAATGGAAGCAAAAGGATGTAGAAAATGGATTGAAGCGGCAGCTAAAATTACATGTGCAGGAGAACCAATACTAGTTAACGAGTATTCTTACGACGATATTCAACAAAAACTGAATAGTTTTGATTTTTCAGTTTACGATAAATTAATTGTTAATCTTACTGGGGGTACTAAGGTAATGACTATAGCTGCTCAAGAATTTTTCAAAGAAGAAGGAGCTGAAATATATTACGTTACTGGTATTGACAAAAAGTATATTAAGGTATTCCCAGGAAAAAAGAAAATTGAATATAAAATAAACAATGCTTTAAGTGTAGAAGAATATCTTATTGCCTATGGATTTAATGTAATAAAATCGGAATCGCCTTATTTTGAAGTTACAACTACAGATTTGCTTTTTCAGAAGTTTGTTGACAAATCAATAATGAAACATTGGGAAACAATCAATTTTTTAAGAGCGTACAGAAGTAAAGGTCTGAAAGCAAAAGATATGAATGAAAATATTGAGTCTTTGCTTAAGGAATTGGCATTTGTATCTCAAACGAGTGGAGCGCTTAATGCTGAGGAAGTAAAATATCTTACAGGTGAGTGGTTCGAACAATATATATACAATAAAGTGAAGATTGATTTAGGTCTTGATGATTTAAAAATTCTTATTGGTGTAAAATTAAATAAAGATGTAAAAGACAATGAATCAACAATTGTAAAACAACTATTACAAACAGATGATGTACAACTTGCTAAACCAGATAACGAAATTGATGTAATATTTATGTTTAATGGGAATATATATATTATCGAATGTAAATCGTCGATAATTGACATAAAAGAAGTGGAAATTGAGAAAAATGGACAAATTACAAAAAAAATAAAAGAAGAGAATATACTGGGCGAAACTATTTATAAATCAGATTCGATTAAGAATAAATTTGGTTTATTTGCGAAATCGTATATATGCACCCTGACAAATTTTGCAGATTATGTGAATAGTGGAACATTAAACGAAACAAATAACAAAAAGCGAAAAATGGAAGAATTAATAAACAGAGCTACAATATCCCGTATTTCAATCATTGATGGTAATTTACTTTCCAAACATAAATCAATAAAAGAAATACTAATCTCATGCTAATCAACCTCACCAACCACCCCTCCACTTTTTGGGACGGAAGCCAACTACAAGCAGCTGCCGAATATGGCGACATTGTGGATATGCCTTTTCCAGCCATTGATGCCGAAAGCGATGAATTGAGAATTGAACTACTTGTAAATGAGTATTTTGAAAGAATAAGCAATTTGGCAATTAACCACAAAGTAGCTGTTCATATTATGGGCGAAATGACCTTCTGTTTTGCACTGATTCGTAAACTCCAGCAAGCTGGTATTTCCTGTATTGCTTCCACGTCCACTCGACATGTGGAAGAGTTAGGTAACGGACAAAAGCAAGTAAATTTCAACTTTGTACGTTTTCGCCATTATCAATTATAAGTTATGGAAACAAATTTCAAGCTCAAACCAGGCCAACAAGCTGCATTAGACAAATTTAAAACATTTATCGATAGTGATAATACCCGTATTTTTATTCTGAAAGGATATGCCGGAACGGGTAAGACGACGCTTCTGCGCATGTTGGTAAAAGAGCTTACTGAGCGGGAGTGTAATTTTAAGCTGTTGGCTTCCACTGGCAGAGCAGCAAAAATAGTTAGCAACATTACCAGCTCCGAAACCAAAACGGTGCACAGCTTGATTTATACCTTTCAGGAACTGAATCAGGACATTGCAACTATTGTTGACGACCGTAAAGCAACCGGCGTGGATAAATCGGGGCAATTATTGCTCAATTTTGAATTGGTAAGTATTAATGACCAATCGGAGACTGTGCGGTTTTACATTGTCGACGAGGCTTCGATGGTTTCGGACAAAGCCGATAATAATGCCGTACAAGCTATTTTTGGCACAGGCCGATTGCTTGCCGACTTATTGAAATATGATCCGCGCGGTAAATTTATTTTTGTAGGCGACGAATGTCAGTTGCCACCCGTAGCACAAAATTTTTCACCTGCGCTTAGTGCCGGCTATATTTCAGCTACTTTCGAACTAAAAGCCGACGAAGCAGCATTGACCGAAATAGTACGCCAGCAAGGCGATAACGATATAATAGTGGCTTCGAAAAAAGTGCGCGACCTGTATCATAATCCACCCAGCATAAAATGGGCAAAATTTCCACTTCGCAGCTTCCAAAACATAATATTGTACACCGACCAAGCGTCGCTTATAAGGAATTATGTAGATAATATTAAACGTAATGGCTACAACGACAGCACTTTTATTTGCTACTCGAACCGTACTTGCGATATTGTAACTTCGATGATTAGGCCCATGATGCGGATAAGTGGCGACACGGTTCAGAAAAACGATTTATTACTTGTAACCCAGAATAATTATATTTCGGGGCTTATGAATGGCGATTTAGTACGAGTGGAAGAGGTGGGAGTACGCGAAAAGCGAGCCGGAATTACGTTTATCAAAATAAGTGTAAAGGAATTGTTTAGCAAAAAAGTTTTCACACAGCTATTGGTCGAAAATGTATTGTACAACAACCAAACCAACCTGACACAGTCGGAGCAAAAGGAGCTTTTTGTAGATTATTTTCTGCGCATGAGGAGCAAGGGAATTGATCAAAAATCGGAGCTTTTCAAACTAAATATGTTTCGTGACCCTTATCTGAATGCACTCAGAGCGGTATATGGTTATGCGCTAACCTGTCACAAAAGTCAGGGAGGTGAGTGGGATCATGTGTACCTTGATATTGCCAAAAACGTGCCAGCTATCGAAAAACCTTATGTGTATCAGTGGATTTATACGGCTATGACGCGCGCAAAAGTGCAATTACATATCGTGGACGATTGGTGGGTGATATGATAAGCCCCCTAACCCCCAAAAGGGGGAACAAAGAGGGGAGTTTGGGAGCGTTTTGCTATATTTTTACATTTTTACATTCTTTAAACATGGAATTAATACTGAATACATTTGGCACTTCGCTGAGCCGCGATAATGAGGCTTTTATGATTGTGCACAAAGATGGGAAACAGCGTGTACCGGCACAGGGTGTAAAGTCGATACAAATAAGTAAGGGTGCTCAAATTACGA
>JAGNPC010000151.1 GCA_017989795.1 Paludibacter sp.
CTATCGAGCAGCTCATTAAAAGCCATCGCCTACCGACCAATTTCATTACCCGAAATATTAACACTTCGCACGTCAAAATCTCCAGCTCTATACGCTTTAATTACATGCTCCAACTCTTTTAATGGCGTCCGAATTTTTTTAACAAAATAAAAACTTACAATTATTATTACAACTACAATTAAAATTAAAATTATCAATAATTCAATACTCAGAATATCAGCATTAACTTTCGATTCTTTGTAAAATGAATTGGCTTTTACTGTTGCAAAGTCCGAAATGTATTTAATTTTATTTATTAAATCATTGCGCAGTACCCCCACATTACCCTCGTTTGAAAAACTTTGCTTGGCCTGTTCAACATCACCATTTAAGATATATTCAAAATTTTGTTGACGAGCATTATTCCAAACATTAAAAGCCGTACGTGCATTATCAATATCTTCTTTTGAACCAAGGTATGATTTATAGATAACCTCAAAATTAAGTTGAATATTTTGTTCGGCATATAAACCATCCATCTTTGCCTTTTCTCTTTCTTTGTCAGTAGTGGCTAACATAAAATCACGCGTAGCAAGTCGCATTTTATAAATACCAATTTCAACCTCCGATATGGCTCTACGCACTACAAAAGGATGGTTATAAAGCTTTTCAGTTTGTTCGTGTAATACAATTGCCTGGTTATTAGAAACTAAACCTAACATTAAAACGGCTACTACAATAGCTGAAAAACCAATAAATAACTGATTACCTATACTAAAATTCCTGAAATTCATAATTTTACATCATTAAAATTTAAAGATACACGACTGAGGGAAAACCTCAATAAAGTTATTATTAATAAAAATTTCTCTCTCGGTTTCACCCGTTAAAACAAATCCATGCTTTGACACACATTTTTTCAAATTAGATACTATTCGATTTTGAGTTTCAGCATTATAATATATCAAAACATTGGCACACATTATAAAATCGAACGTACCAAATATACTTGAACGAGGACAAATACAAGAATCATCTAATAAATCGAAAATTTCAAATTGAATATTCTTTTTTAATTCTGATTTAATTTTATAGTATTTACCATCAAACAAAAACCACTCTTTTGTTTCGGAAATGGTTAAATTTTCAATATCAGTTGCCGAATAATTACCCATTATGGCATGTTCAATCTCTTTAAAGTCTCTATCTGTTGCAAAAATACGATATTTTAATTTGTTTGAGCTTAAGCGATTAAACTTTTCAAACGCAATAGCTAAACTATAAGGTTCATGACCTCCGGCGCATGCTGTTGACCAAATTCTAATTTCATCCACCTCCCGTTTATCACCCATTAAAACAGGTAATACAACTTGCCCCAGGGTTTCGAAAGTTAATCTATTACGAAAAAATAGGCTGTAAGAGTTTTTCAATAAATTCTCAAAAACATCTGATTCGGAGCTACTTGACTCAAAATAATTTGCATAATCAACAATTTCAACAATACCTAAATCAAACATTCGATGCTTGATTGATTGTTGAATAAAATGGCTACTATAAGCAGATATATCAATTTTTTGTTTTAATTTTTCAATAATCATTTTTAAAGTTATTGGATTTATATAGAATGTAATGATGTACTAAAGCATAATCAATTTGAAAAATTTCAATCAATACAATAAAATACTTTTTATGATGTACAAATAGTGAGTTAAACTACAAATATACAATTAAATGGAGAAATTAAATTAAGTTAGACTGTAAAAAAACATGTTATTAAACAGTTATACAAAAAAGCAAGTAAATAACATAATATTATTTACTTGCTCAAACTCATACCACAGATTCTTTTTGCAAAGAAAAAGTTTTTAGGTTAATTAACCACACCTAATTCAACAAACATATAAATATTTAGATTAAAAGAAATAAGTATATAAATATAACTAAACCACATAAATTCAGCAAATCAATTATTGGATATTCAACTTATAGATAATTATTGTACCAATACTTTTGTAGTCGTGCTTTCAGCTCCAGCACTAGTTTCAACAATCACAGGTCCTGAATACTCTTCATCGCCAATTGAAACAGTTGATTTGGAGTTCACTATATAGGTCCCTAATAATTTACCAGTTCGAGCATCCACAACCTTAACTGTCATCTCAATTTTATAAGGATTCTCAACTTTAAGCATTCTGCGAGAACTGAACACTTTAACCTTATTTTTTATTGTATAATTTTTGCTTGTACTTTCGCTTGGAGTTACTACAGGTGGTACTACAACAACTGGTTTTTCAGATTTTTTGGTAACAAATTTAAATCGTGTAGCTACATCAGTTTTAGAAGCTTTAAATTTATAAGTAGATAAGTTGGCATATACATCAATAGTATCACCCGTAAGTAAATCAACTAAAAATAAACCTTTGTAGAAATAAGTAATATCGTAATGAATAAACTTAAACGTATAATCGGTTGCTTTTCCAGCTAAGAAGCCAATATTTTTATTTTCGATAGATGGAAAACTTGAAACTTGAAAATCACCATCTACAGTTTTATCAAAAATTTGAGGTATACCAGCTGTTGTATTTATAAATTTATAACCATCCCAACCATTGTCAAAACCATCGGTAGTACCAGGTTCGGTAATCATCCAAACTTTATCTGTATAATAACCATCAGTAACTTCAATTACAGTGCAGCAGTGAACAGGAGTTTGCGCCTTAGCAAACGATACAGCGAAAAAAAGAATGGCAGCTGTAATAATAGGTGTAAAATTTAACGCTTTCATAAATTTGCATTTTAATGTGGTTAATAAATCAAATCTCTAATAGATATTGAGTAGTTTTGACTCTGTAAACTACTTGATTTCTACATTCCAAATTTACGACTCATAACTCAACTAAACAACACTGAGTATGCTGTAACAGTATTTTACAGTGGCTTGTCATTCAATTTACTACACAAAAAAAGCATCATAAACTCCAATATGATTTTAAATTTTAAATATCAAAACAGAGTACTATAGCTTGCAAAATCAATTAAAATAAAAAAAATAAAAAACCAGATATAAAAATGCCAATATAACACATCAAACATCTATATATCAACATAATAGATACATTGTAAATAAATCATACATTAAAGCAAAATAAATCCAAATATCATATATTCAAAAAAAAGAAAAACCGAAAGCTAATGACTCATTTTCACGAAACAAATACACTGTTTTGACATTTTCAATAATCAAATTTTGAAATTCCACAGAACTGAACTCAACAACCACGACACAAATAAACATCATTTAACTATAATCACTTCAATAAAGCTAATTTTCACATTAGTTAACCTAGCATAATGCTGATTAAAGAAAAAACATGTAGTAGTATGTATTGTAAACTAAGATTCTTAACTACCAAATTCGTACAAGTGCTCTAAAAAAAAGCTTGTAACAAAAAATGAAATTGGCATTTTGACAGTTTTAAACTATCTTTGTACACTAATAATCAGTAACAAATAAAATGAACTTAGAAACTACTATTCAGTCGGTTGTTTCCGACTCAGTAAAAACACTTTACGGTGTAGAAACTACTTCAGATCAAATACAAATACAAAAAACAAAAAAAGAGTTCGAAGGTGATATAACAGTTGTTGTATTTCCATTTTCGAAACCTGCACGTAAATCGCCCGAAGCCACTGGACAAGAAATAGGTGAATATATACTTAAAAACAGTAATATTGTTTGTAACTTCAATGTAATAAAGGGTTTTTTGAATCTGAGCATCGATAAAAAGTTTTGGGTTGAAACACTTCAGTCAATTATTGCAGATACAACTTTTGGTATACAAACCCCAACTGAAGAGGATGAAATAATGATGATTGAGTATTCATCGCCTAACACAAATAAACCGCTACACTTAGGCCATATACGCAATAATCTACTCGGTTATAGTATTTCTGAAATTCAAAAAGCCAATGGTTGGAAAGTTGTTAAAACCAATATTGTAAACGACAGAGGAATTCATATTTGCAAATCGATGTTGGCATGGAAACTTTTTGGCAATGGCGAAACACCTCAAAGTTCGGGCATGAAAGGTGACCACTTGGTTGGTAAGTATTATGTTGAATTTGACAAAGCCTACAAAGCCGAGATTAAAGAATTGATGGCTAAAGGAGCAACAGAAGAAGAGGCTAAGAAAAATGCACCTATAATATTAGATGCACAAAAAATGCTTTTGGCCTGGGAACAAAACGACCCTGAAACGAGAGCACTTTGGTCGACAATGAATGGTTGGGTGTACGCTGGCTTTGATGAAACTTACAAACAAATGGGTGTCGATTTCGACAAAATATATTACGAGAGTGAAACCTATCTTACTGGAAAAGAAGAAGTGGAACGAGGGCTTACTGAAAATAGCCTTTATCAACGCGATGACAAATCGGTGTGGGCCGATTTAACGTCAGAAGGATTGGATGAAAAATTACTCCTTCGTGCTGATGGAACTTCGGTGTATATGACGCAAGACATTGGAACTGCGAAGCTAAGATACAATGATTTTGACATTAAAAAAATGGTATATGTAGTTGGAAATGAGCAAATTTATCATTTTCAAGTATTATCATTAATTTTAAATAAACTGGGCTATGCTTGGGGCAAAGATTTAGTTCATTTTTCGTATGGCATGGTTGAATTGCCCGAAGGAAAAATGAAAAGCCGCGAAGGTACAGTTGTAGATGCCGATGATTTGATGGCCGAAATGATAGATACCGCTCGTGAGACTTCGATGGAGTTAGGCAAACTCGACAATTGCACACCCGAAGAGGTAGAACAAATAGCGCGTATGGTAGGATTGGGAGCGTTAAAATACTTTATTTTAAAGGTTGATCCACGTAAAAATATGACTTTCAACCCGAAAGAATCAATTGATTTTAATGGAAATACTGGTCCGTTTATACAATACACGCATGCACGTATAAAATCAGTACTTCGTAAAGCTACTGAACAAAACATAGACTTTGGTACAAAAATTGAATCAGGATTAGACATTTCGGAAAAAGAAAGTTATTTAATTCAATTATTGGCCGATTTCCCTGCTATTGTAAAACAAGCAGGACAAGAATTTAGCCCGGCAATTATTGCAAATTACGAATATGAATTGGTAAAAGAATACAATCAATTTTACCATGATTTTTCTATTTTGCGCGAAGAAAACCTAACACTAAAAGTTTTCAGATTGCAACTATCGGCATCGGTAGCCCATGTTATTAAATCGGGCATGGCACTTTTAGGCATTGATGTTCCAGAACGCATGTAATTAACTAAATAAATAAAACGCAACCAAATGAAAAAAATTCTTGTTATCGTTGTCCTATTTTCAGTGCTTTTTGCATGTAAATCGGGCTATAAAGCATACAAAAAAGGTGATTATTACAAAGCAACTATTGATGCTGTTGACAAATTAAAATCATCGCCAACAAACGAAAAAGCAACGTTTGTACTTTCGAAAACATACCCGATGGCATTACAAACAGCAAAACGCGAAATTAACAACGCAAAACTGAGTAACCAACCAGGCAACTTCGAACTAATTGTGGAACAGTATGAGCAATTAAATCATTTAGCAAAAACAAT
>JAGNPC010000152.1 GCA_017989795.1 Paludibacter sp.
GTGCTGTAGCTTTCGCCGCCAGCAGCATTTAGGTGACCACCACCGTTAAACAACTCAGCCGAAAATTTGTTTGCCGGAAATGTGCCTTGCGAACGAAGCGATATCTTTATTTTATCGGGATCTTGACGCATAAACACCGAAAATATTACATCGCCAATGGCTAAAGGCATGTTTACAAGTCCTTCGGCATCACCCGTTCGGTAATTGAATTGGTTGAGCTCTTCGGTTGTTAGTGTTATTAATGACGCTTTAAATTCGGGGTATAACTTCATTTTGTTGGAAATGGCATAGCCCGTAAGGCGTAATCTATCGGCCGAACTATTGTTAAATACCCTGCGGTAAATGGCGTCTTTATCAACCCCTAATTTTATTAATTCATAGATAATTGAATAAATTTCGGGTTTGTTCGAGTTGTATGTAAATGCGCCAGTATCGGTCATCATTCCAGTGTAAATACATTCGGCGCAAGCCAAATTTATTTTTGAGAAATCGCCAAGGCGACAAATTAATCTGAATATCAGTTCACTAGTCGACGAAATTTCAGGGTATGAAATGGTTACTTTTGCATAATCGCCTGGGTGTAAGTGGTGGTCGACAAGTACTTTTGGTGCTGGAGCAGTCATTACTGCATTTTCCATTTTAGCCATTCGGTTAGGAACATTAAAATCGAGCGTGAAAATTAGCTCTGTTTCCTGAAAAATGACATCGCAGGCCGCTTCATTATTCTCGTATACAAGCACTTTGTCGGCACCAGGCATCCATGCCAAGAAATCGGGAAAAGCTGTTGGAACAATAACTACGGGCTCTTTGTCTATGGTCATAAAATAATGCCACAGCGCAAGTGACGATCCCATTGCATCGCCATCAGGGCCTACATGTACTACAATAGCAATTTTTTCGGCCTTATCAATCTCTTTTTGAGTTTTGTGAATTAGGTCTTCGGCAATAATTTTTGAGATCATAAATAATTCTTTTTATTTGAGTGCAAAAATAGCAAAAAAATGGCAATTCTGATTCATTCTTAATGGTCTTACTGCTATTCAGTTGCTGTTAAAATAAAGGCGCCTTTTTCGGCAACGCTATAAAATTTTATGTTTTTTTGTTGGCAGGTATTTCGTATTTTTTCGGTATACCAAGTACTTATTGTTTTGTCAACAACAATAAGGTTGGGAGCATAGTTCTCAAGTAATTTATCTATTTTAGGTTTGAGTTTATCTCCAATTATCAGAATGTCAGCATTTAATCTTAAATTATTTGATTTTAATTTCCACATTTTTTCGTTTGCAATAATTATTCTCTTATCGGCAAAATAGGTATAATTATTTATAAACCAAGGTTGGAAGATGGCATTTTGTGCTGTGTCGATGTGGTTTTTGTGCCAGTAGCTTTTTGCTAAATATAATGCTTCTGATGGTTGCGAAGAGTATAAATAATTTTTTCCTTTAGCAATAAAATTAATGTGTGTGTGCTTTGCTGATGCGTAAACGATTAGTTGGTTGGTGTTTTTGGTTGTGTAAATAGTGTGTGCCGATAAAACAATAATACTAAGCATTGCTGCTAAACTCCAACTGATAAGGTTTGCTTTTTTTGTATAAAAATACAGGGTTGTGCATGCAATTACAAAAGTGAGTAAAGTCATTTGAGTAAAACTGAGAGCAATAATACTGGTAGAATGTGGTAAATGGTGTATTTGAACAATGCAAAAGTTTAGCGCAATAAGTAAAAAATTGAGCACATAAGCCACTATAGAGGCTACAGTTGGTATAGCGGAAGTTATTAGCAATGCAATGGCGCCATAAATTACAAATGTGGATAGCGGAATGGCGACTAAATTGGTGAGTATAAAATAATTTGGGAACTGTTGAAAGTAGTAAAGCGTGAAAGGTACAGTGCCAACTTGTGCAGCAAGCGATACAAGTATTAAGTCGCGAAGAAATTTGAGTGGTTTATTTTGCGTAGGAAACAGTTTGACAAGCGGTGGATGAAAGATAAGTATGCTCAAAACGGCCGAATAACTTAACTGGAAGCCTATGTTGTAAATGAAGTTGGGGTTGTAGAGCAGTATAAGAAAGGCCGACATGAAAATGGTATTGAATATCTGCGATTTCCGATTGAACGAAGTGCCCACGGCTATAAACGAAAACATAAGCGCCGACCGAATGACAGATGGTGATAGGCCTGTAACAAAAGCATAGGACCATAAAATCAAAACTATTAAAACGGTTTTGGAAATTATTTGGAATCTGTTTTGTTTTAAAAAGCCAAGTGCAAAAGCTATCACAGCATACACAATTCCCACATGCAAACCACTTACCGACAAAATATGCATGGCACCAGTTGCGCTGTAGCTGCTTCGTAAGTCGGGGCTGAGGTCGTCGGTGTAACCAACTGTAAGGGCGGCAAGCACAGCAAACTCAAGATCCTTGATGCCGTATTGTGCATAAATAGCGATTAAATAGCTCCTAACTTGGTTGGCTAAGCGAAGGATAGAAAAAGCTGGTACGTGCGCTGTTTTGTGCCAACTAACAGAGTCGAGATAGGCGGTAGCGCGTATTCCATTTAGATTTAGGTAGTTGGCATAGTTAAATGCATCGGGATTTTCGGCTCCAGGAGGACTTTTAAATTCTGTACGCACCACCAACTCATCGCCAATAAGGAGTTTTTTTGCTGCTTCCGATTTTTGTAAATACAAAACAGCATTGCCGTTTGTGCTTTTCCATTGTTGGTTGTGTAGTACTTGCTTGAGCTTTATTTCGCAGCGATACGATTTTGGTTTCTCTACCGTAGGCGAACTGACGGTGGCTACAAAAGTACCAGTTGTGTTGAGCGATTCAAAACGGCTACAGTAGTCGTTTATCTTGCATAAATAATGGCCAAATGTAAATAAGGCAAGCAAAGTGCCAAGCCCAAAAAGCCAACGAAACCGAAACTGTGAAGCTGAATTTCGAATAATAGTTCCAATTCCGATAAACAAAGCAGCAATGCCTGCAAGCAACAAAAGAATGTTGTAGGATAATTGATAGTACTGATGCAAAACAATTCCTACTATTAATGCAAGCAAAAGCCTAAAAAAAGGGTTTCGTTGTAAAAAATTCATAGTTGTAAACAAGAATAGAATTTGAAAATTTGAAAATTTGAGAATTTGAGAATGAATTCAACTAATCACTTACCACTAATCACTTACCACTATTCTCGCATCAAGTCCGTAATCATCTTCGTCGGATTTTCGGCATTAAATACGGAACTACCCGCTACAAGTACATTAACGCCATGTGCAAAAAGTTTTGCAGCATTGTCGAGCGATACTCCACCGTCGATTTCTATCAAACAATTAGGATTTAGTTTATCAGTGAGTTTTTTCAATTCATCAATGCGGTTGTAGGTTTCTTCAATAAATTTTTGCCCTCCAAAGCCTGCATAAACCGACATGAGCAAAACCATATCTACTTGGCTAATAAATGGTTCGAGTACACTTACTTGCACGTCAGGATTAATGCAGATACCTACTTTTATGCCTTCGGCGCGAATAAGATCAATTACTTGCTGTGGGTTTTTGGTAGCTTCGTAATGAAAAGTAAGCATTCCAGCGCCAGCTTTTGCAAAACGTTGTACGTATTTTTCGGGCTCTACAATCATTATATGTACATCCAACATTTTGCGGCAATGTTTTTTTACCGATTCAATAACTGGAAAACCAAACGAAATGTTGGGTACAAACACGCCATCCATCACGTCGAAGTGTAGCCATTCAGCTTCACTTTGGTTAATCATTTCGCACATGGATTGTAAATTGCCAAAATCGGCCGAAAGCATGGAGGGGGAGATTATTTTTGTCATTTAGCGTTTTGATTTAATGAATTACAAAGTACGTAAATTTTTTGCTTGATTCAAAATATACTTAATATTTTTTTGCCTTTTCACCTAGCAGAACGCGTAAACCAGCCAATGCCAACGCTTCCATTTCATCTTCGCCAGGGTACACCACGAGGTGGGTGAGGGGAGCTATCATTTTTTTGATATAATTTACTACTACAATATTATTAGCAATACCACCAGTAAGGATTACAGCATTGACGTTACCTTCGAGTACGGCAATCATGCCAGCAATTTCTTTGGCTACATTGTAAGCCATAGCTTCAATGATGAGTTGTGCATGCTTATCACCATTTAGGGCGTTTTGAGTTGCTAAGCGCGAGTCGTTGGTACCCAAATGTGCTACCATGCCACCTTTCCCTACCAGTAAGTTGTGAATTTCATCTTGCGTGAAATTGCCCGAAAAGCACATGCTTATCAATGCACCTGCATCAATAGTGCCAGCACGTTCGGGCGAAAAGCTTCCAAAGCCATCCAGCGCTTGGTTGGTGTCAATCACTTTGCCTTGTTTGTGTGCAGCTACTGATATACCACCACCTAAATGCGCTATTACCAAATTGAGTTTTTCGTAAGTACTACCAATACTTTTGGCGTATTTTCGACCTATCGCTTTGTGGTTTAGTGCATGGAAAACCGAACGGCGTGGAAACTGTGGCAATCCACTTATGCGCGCCACATCTTGTAACTCATCCACCACCACGGGGTCGGCAATAAGAGCTAGGCAACCATGTATTTGCTCCGCTATTTCGCGGGCTATCATGGCGCCGAGGTTACTCGCATGTTGGTGGCCCGTTTTTAGGTCAGCTATCATTTGGTCGTTTACCTCATACACGCCCGATTCCAAAGGGCGCATCAAACCACCACGCCCAACAATGGCCGAAAAGTCGGAAAGTGGTATTTGAGCAGAGGCCAACGCATTGGTTACGATGTTTTTGCGAAATTCGTACTGATCAAAAATAGTTTTAAACACCGATAGTTCATCGGTGCTATGACGAATAGTTTCTACAAAAACCAATTCCTCGCCGTTATATACGGCTATCTTTGTCGATGTTGAACCAGGGTTAATTGATAGAATTTTCATTGTTTTATAATTTGCCCCCTAGCCCCGATGGGGGAAGAGAGAGAAGTTCGAGAATTTTTAACCATACTCTTGTGTTTCCGAAATTTATAATGTTTCATTCTTTCATTTTTTTATCATCATCCCATCAATTCATTGACCATTTAATCATTTACTATTTATCATTTCCCTTAAATCATCAAACTTACAAATCATCATTTAGCGTAAATCTTCGAATATTTCGATATTTGTTTTGACTGCAAACTGTAAACTGCAAACTTCCCTCATCACCGCTTTCTCTCTGGATTTTTGGCAATAAAATCTTTCCAGCCCGAGTACGCTTTGCTCGATTCGGGTCGGCCTAATTGCAAAAAATGACAATAGGCGGCAGCCAGTCCATCGGTAGCATCCAGTTGTGGTAACATTTGCTCTTCGGGAATTTTCAGATACCGTCGGAGCATATCGGCCACTTGTTCTTTGGATGCGCTACCACTTCCTGTAATTGCCATCTTAATTTTTAATGGCGCGTACTCCGTTATGGGTATGTCGCGATACAGTGCAGCCGACATAGCCACACCTTGTGCTCGTCCCAGTTTGAGCATCGACTGTACATTTTTACCAAAAAAAGGTGCTTCAATGGCCATGCAATCGGGGTGATATTCATCAAT
>JAGNPC010000153.1 GCA_017989795.1 Paludibacter sp.
GCCGTACACAGTATAATCAAAATGCGTTTTGCAGATATTTTGTTGCTAAAAGCTGAGGCTCTTGCGAGCTTAGATGGCGCAGCCAACCTAGGAGCTGCCGAAACCATCATAAATCAGGTCAGAGCACGTGTATCACTTCCTGCATTGCCTGCAAGTATCAAAGAATCAAAAGGAAGCATGCTGAATGCAGTATTGAAAGAAAGACGATTGGAGCTTGCATTCGAAGGACAACGTTGGTTCGACCTCGTACGTTACGAAAAAGTAGAAGAAGTAATGAACACATTAAAATCGCGCGACAGTGGGCGTTTGCCACTTCGTAGAGCCTTTAGCAGCACTTCGTATTTATTCCCGATACCTTCAACAGCTATCGATTTGAATACCAATCTTGTTCAGAATCCGGGTTATTAATTTATTAAACATCTAACGAAAAATGAGAAACACATTTAAATATTCAATAATCGGGCTGTTAGCAATACTCTTTGCTTCGTGTCAGGAAGAACAACTACGTGTTCACTTTGCCACTTCCATGCCCGTTTTCAAAAGTGCCGCTGTAGCCGAAACGGCTATTACGTATGGCGATTCTATCACACTTTCGGTGAACGTATCCGACCCGCTCACACCACTTTCAACTCTTAGTATAAAAGTGGTAGTTGGCGACGAAATAATTGCGACGGAGAAAATTAGGACAAAAGGTCAAGATGCTAGTTACACACAAAAATACTGGATTCCGTTTGTGGCACGTATGCCTCACGGAGCTGCTGTGGAAGTACATTTAACGTCGGAAAATGTGGAAGGAACCAAAAGGGATACTATTATAGCAAGTACCATTGCATCGCGTCCTGCCATTCCTTCCATTTATCTCTCAACCCCTACGTCGACGGTAAAAATGCAGCTCACGGATGCTGTTAATCATATTTACACAGCCGAAGGATTGACTTTTGGAAACGATATTTCATTCAGATTAGCTACCAAAGTGAACCGCTTTAATAAAATCGACTGGATAAACCCCGATAATTTAATTTTTGGTTTGGTAAATGGAGAAATCAGTTTGGTTGATGTAACCGTAGTAGGTAGCACCACAACCGTTTCGGGAAGTATGATTAAGCTTTACGAACCGACTTTGGTGGGTTTCAAAAAAATCACACTCGATTTGTATAATTTCACCATTAAGGGCGAAGGCGACAAACTAATGCCAGCTACCACAATGAATATTAACAACTTTGCAACAGTTCAACTAACGTCCATCGACCACATGAACGTGGCCAAAAAAGAAGATTGGAAAAGTACCGTAATGTACTTAGGCGAAGGTACAGAAATGACCATTACGGGCCTGAGCGATGTGGCAAACTGCATGAACCCTACATTCTTTGAGCCAACTGGCACAAACACCGTAAAATTCCTTGGTAAAACAGGCATTTACACAGTCTACTTCTATCCTGGACTTGAATATGTGTTTGTAGAACAACCCAATGCTGTATATCCCGACGCTTTATGGCTCGTGGGAGTTGGCGCAGGCCCAGCTCGTACACCTGGAGTAAAAACAAATTCGTGGAACTGGAATTCACCGCTCGAATATCAATTCTGCCGAAAAATTTCGGAAGGTGTTTTCGAATCGATTTTCTATGCTGAACACGAAATTGAACCAACAGCAGCCGAACCATGGAGATTAACATTCGGAGTGAAGTTTATGCAGCAACGTGGCTGGGGAGGCGAAGAAGGTTCGCAAAACTATCAGCTACCGGCTAATGGATACCTTATGTCGCCATCTCCAAACGATAAAGGGAACTTTGCAGGAACACCTGATTTTAATAAACTGCCAGGAATTTATCGTTTCAGACTTGATGTAAATAAGAAAATAAGTACTTTTGAAAAAATAAAATAAGAAGTTAAAAATCATCCGATAAGAAAAAAAAACTCTTGTCGGATGATTCATTCTAGAAATACTATGCTACAAAAATCCTATATTCCATTTCTTCTAATTGCCTTGCTCATTCTTCTTGGTGGGTGCAAAGACTCTGTTGTGTCTAATACAGATACAAAACCAACGGATTCTGTTGGTGATGTAAGCGTATGGCTCACAACTGATAATGAAGTGCATTTGCACAAAAAACAAACTCCGTTAAACTTTTCAAAAGAGATTGGCGATTTCACCATTGTTCTTGATTCAACCACCACTTATCAGCACATAGATGGTTTTGGTGCAGCTCTTACAGGTTCTTCGGCTTATCTAATTAACAAGTTGAATTCAGCAGACAGAACTCTGTTACTCGAAGATTTGTTTGACGCTGAAAAAGGAATTGGCATAAACTATCTTCGCATTACCATTGGCTCTTCCGATTTTTCGATTGGCACCTACAGTTATTGCGATAATCCGGATATCAACACCTTCGGAATTCCCGAACGGGATAAAGCAGATTTAATTCCTGTATTACGTCAAATTTTGGCAATCAATCCGACCATTAAAGTTCTGGCAAGCCCATGGAGTGCTCCAGCATGGATGAAAGCCAATAACCATATGAATGGTGGCAGCCTGAAAGGAAAAGAAGTGTACAATAATTTTGCCGAGTACTTTGTAAAATACGTCAAAGCATTCGAAGCTGAGGGAATTCATATCGACGCCATTACACTTCAGAACGAACCTATGTACGAAACCAATGGCTATCCAACTATGAAAATGCTTTGGCAGGAACAAAATGAAATTATCCGCGATTATCTCGGGCCTAAATTTGTTGCCAATAATATCAAATCAAAAATCATAATCTGGGATCATAATTTCGATATGTCGTATTACCCAATGAATATTCTTAACGACCCGATTACGCGACAATTCGTAGCCGGAACAGGTTGGCATGGTTACGGAGGAAATGCGTCGGCCATTGATATTTTGCAGGAAAAACATCCGGATAAAGATGTTTATTTCACCGAGCAATCGGGTGGCGGATGGAATACCGATACACGCATGGGAAATATGTTTTGGTACATGAAAGAATTTCTGATGGCATCGGTAAACCGCGGTTCGAAAAATTTCCTAATGTGGAATCTGGCGCTCAACGAAAAAAATGGCCCTACCACAACTACAGCCGGTTGTCAGAATTGTCGGGGTGTAGTTACCATTAAAGCCGATGGCAAATATCTACGCAATGAGGAGTACTATTTGCTTGCACATTTTGCCAAATCGGTTCGTTTGAATGCCATACGTATAAAAAACAGTTCTACTAACTGGCCAGGCGGTATCACAGTTTCGTCGTTTATAAATACCGATGGCAGCAAAGTGGTGGTGGTACTCAATCGCAGCGGTGTCAAACAAAAATACAGTATTCGCATAGGAACCCGAAAATTTATTTACGATCAGTACAATGAGTCAGTTGTTACTTTAAAATTCAAATAAACTAAATATTATAAAAATCATGCATATAAAAACAATAACACTCGCATTGACATTGGGGTTAATGTCGTGCAGTCAAACCTCAAAAATTCAGGTTTTAAGTTCATTACCCCAAACCGATAGTTTGTTAATCCAAAAAGAAATTTCTTTTGACAAAGATATTAAAACCACAGCTGAAATCATCAAAATCTCAGCCGCGGATACCTGTCAAACTGTTCACGGCGTGGGTGCCGCACTTACACATGCATCAGCCTGGGTATTCCATCACAATCTGACGCCTACAAAGCGCGACTCGGTTTTCAGACAACTTTTCACTCCCGCAGGAATCGGTATCAATTATACCCGGTTGGCAGTGGGCGCTTCCGACTTTTCGTTTAACTTTTTCAGTTATAGCGACACTAAAGATTTTTCACTTTCAAATTTTTCGATAGCCGAAGATCGCAAGGATGTGATTCCTATGCTGAAAGAAATTCTGGCCATAAATCCTAATTTGCAAATCATGGCTACTCCTTGGAGTCCACCTGCATGGATGAAAACAAACAACAGCATGGTAGGTGGCAAACTTAGCCCAGATTGCTACGATGTATATGCCGCTTACCTAATAAAATATATCGAAGCTTACAAACAAGAAGGCATCACCATTCATACCATGACAGTTCAAAATGAGCCTGAATATGGCACTGCTGCTTATCCATGTATGGACATGACCGCCGAAGAACAAAAGGTATTTATCCGTGATTATTTTGGTCCAAAACTAAAAGCCTCAGGCCTGCAAACCAAAATTGTGCTATTCGATCATAATTGCGACAATCCCGATTACCCCATCAGTATAATGAATGATTCCAAAGCCAAAGAATATGTGGATGGTTCGGGTTTTCATTTATACAAAGGGCATATTTCGGCATTATGCAAAGTACGCGAAGCACATCCCAACCGAAATATTTACTTTACCGAACAATCAGGTGGTGGCTGGGCACCCGACTTCGACCAAAACTTGCGTTGGTACGTAGGGGAACTATTTGCGGGCGCTATGAATTGCTGGAGTAAAAATGCATTGCTGTGGAATCTAGCACTCGACGAAAACAATGGCCCTAAAAACTTCGGCTGTCAGGATTGTTTTGGCGTTCTGCAAATTAGCAAAACGAGTGAGATAAAAAAACAAGCAGAATATTTTGCCATAGCCCATTATGGGAAATACGTTCAACCTAATGCCAAACGTCTCATAACAAATGGTAATGCACTAAAAGGAGCTGCGTTTTTAAACCCAGACGGCACATTGGTGTTTATGGGTGTATATTATGGCTCTGAAGTAAAAGAAATATTCTTTCAAGCCAATAAAAAACAATTCAGCTATATTTTTAAACCAGGCGAAGTTGTGTCGTTTAAATGGAAAAAGTAAATGTAACAGATAAACTATTCCCCCAATTTCTTCAACAACAGCTCCACCCCTTTTTCCACATCTTGCGTTTCTTCCAATGCTTTGATAAAAGCCGAACCAATAATGGCACCCGACGAGTAACGATTTACCATGTCGCGTGTCGATTTATTCGAAATACCAAAACCAATGAGGCGCGGGTTTTTCAGATTCATAGCATTGATACGATTAAAGTAATCAACCTTTGTATCGAAGGAGCTCTGCGTACCTGTAACAGCAGCCGACGAAACCATGTAAATAAAGCCGTTGGTATGGCTGTCAATGAGTCGTATGCGTTCTTCGGAAGTTTCGGGCGTTATCAGAAAAATAAATTCAAGTCCATATTGCTCCGCAATGACTTTGTACTCATTCAGATAATCGGCCATGGGTAAATCGGGAATAATCATTCCATCCACCCCTACCCGATGACATTCTTGACAAAATGCTTCGAAACCAAATTGTAAAATAGGGTTTAGATAACCCATCATCACTAGCGGGATGTGTATACTCTGACGCACAGGCGTAAGCTGCTCAAACAGTTTACGTATGCTCATGCCATTTTGTAACGCTTTATGACTACTATTTTGAATCACAATTCCGTCGGCCATAGGATCCGAAAATGGTACACCCACTTCCACCAAGTCCACTCCATTTGCCTGCAAACATTGTAATGTAGGCAAAGTATCTTCTAGTTTCGGAAAACCAGCCGTAAAATAAACCGAAAGGATATTTTCCTTTTTGCGGTCAAATAATTGATTAATACGATTCATATCTGCTTATAATCCAGCCC
>JAGNPC010000013.1 GCA_017989795.1 Paludibacter sp.
CCACCATCTTTGGTAAGTTCCTCTACACATGCATCCAGATTTTCCTGACGTATGTCCATTGCTACCACTTTAGCCCCCGCATTTACAAAACTTTTGGCAATACTACCACCCAATACACCTCCGGCGCCGGTAATAACTGCTACTTTTCCTTTGATACTAAAAATTTCGTTCATAATTTCATTTACCATTTTTTCATTTACCATTTACTATTTTGCTACTTTTGACTCCATAGCTCTCACTGTTTACTGTGGCCAAAATTCCCGAAACTTGTGCTAACGCGTACATTCTACCCAAAAATGAATATCCGGGATTGTGTTTCTTATGAACGTCGTCCAATATCAGTTTACCATGATCAACGCGCATGGGTAAGCCGGGGTTAGCTGTTTCAAAAACATGGATTAATTCTACTAAATGCCCCCGACCTTCAAGATGAGATGCTTCCATAAAATTTCCATTATCAGCTACTTCGGTACTACGAAGATGTACAAAATGAGTACGCATAGCAAACTGACGTGCCATGGCAGGAACATCATTATGCAATCCCGAACTCAATGAACCGGCACAAAAAGTAAAACCATTGTTAGGGCTTTTAACCACATTTAGTAACCATTCTATATCTTCTGTATTTCCTACAATACGTGGAAGACCTAACACGGGGAATGGAGGATCATCAGGATGAACACAAAGGTTAACTCTTGCTTCTTCAGCAGTTGGAATTACACTCTCAAGAAAATACTTAAAGTTTTCTCGCAGTTGCGATTTATCAATTCCATCATAAAAAGCCAACAATTGATTAAAAAGATCAACTGGTTTTGACACATCGCCTTTAAAGTTCTCATTTACAAACCCCTGAGTTTTCACTATAATGGTATTGATAAGCCCTTCAATTTCTTCGGGAGTTATTATCTCTTTTAGCGCATTAACCTGCTTCATCTCATCGGTGGAATAATCTTTCTCAGCACCTTTTCGATTTAAAATATAGCAATCGAAATAAGCGAAACGAATTTTATCAAAATACAATGTTTGCGTACCATCAGCCAGCATAAAATTTAAATCAGTACGAATCCAATCAATTACCGGCATAAAATTATAAACCACGGTACGGATACCTGCTTTTCCCAGATTTAATAGACTTTGACGGTAGTTTTCAAGTAATCTCTCTCTGTCTGCTCCACCGTATTTGATGGGTTCAGACACTGGAAGACTCTCTACAACCGACCAGCGTAAACCGAAACTCTCAATAAAACTTTTGGTTTCCAAAATGGCCTCGTATGACCATATATCACCATTAGGTATATGATGTAAGGACGTAACAATACCTTCAACACCTATCTGTCGAAGCATATCCAAAGTTATTGGATCATTTTTGCCAAACCATCGCCATGTTTTTTCCATTGATTATTTATTTAAAAGTTAAACAATATTACACAGGCAAACTACCTTCAATCGTTTTTATCGTACCATCCAAATTGTATTCCATCTCCACCACTTTCAAACTACGGAGCCAAGTTCTACCTTCCGAAGGACAACAATCGTGGTGAAAAAGATACCATTTATCCTTAATTTCGGTTATACAATGGTGTGTAGTCCAACCTACTACGGGTGTTAAAATTACGCCCTGATAGATAAAAGGACCGTAAGGATTATCGCCAATAGCATAGCACAATAAATGTGTATTGCCCGTTGAATATGAAAAATAATACTTCCCATTGTATTTATGCATCCACGAAGCTTCAAAAAATCGGCGGTTATGATCGCCTGCTTTGAGTGGCTCTCCATTTTTATCAACAATAAGTAAATCAATGGGTTCCTCAACAAATTGCAGCATATCCTCGCTCAACTTCGCCACTTTTGCACAAAGCGCTGGCTCGTTATCGGCCGGCTCATGCCCGCATTCAATGGCTTTATTGTCACGGTAACGTTGCAACTGTCCGCCCCACAGCCCACCAAAATACATATAGTGACTTCCATCCTCATCTTCAAACACACAAGGATCAATAGAATAACTACCTTTCATGGGTGCATCTTCGGCCACAAAAGGGCCTTCGGGCTTATCGCTTATAGCTACTCCAATATGAAATACATCGTTTCTATCTTTCAGCGAAAAATAAATATAATACTTACCATTTTTATGGGCCGAATCGCTATCCCAAAGCTGGCGACCAGCCCATGGTATATCTTTCACCTTGAGCACTTCACCATGATCAGTCACTTCGCCATCCATACTATCCATCGAAAAAACATGGTAGTCGCGCATGTCAAAATGATCACCATTATCGTTTTCGGGAATGCCAGATTCCACATCGTGCGATGGATAAATGTAAATTTTACCATTAAAAACATGTACCGCAGGGTCGGCCATGTAAAAATCAGGAACTAAATATCTTGCTGTTTTCATTTATAAAATTAATTATTTTTTTCTTCAATTAGCTGATTTACAATTTTTTTCGCGTTATAATTTCTATCAAATAACAGGGGATAATCCGTACGACCTTTAATTGGGAAGTCATTTTTCCACGAATCCTTATCACTTAACCCCCAAAGCGTTACACGGGATATTTGATTTTGATGTTTTAAAAACATTTTAAAAAATGCGTATAAACGGTCATTAAAGGCAAGTAATGCCGAATCTGTGATACCATTTAAATAAGGATTCATTTTAGAATCATATTTAAAGCTCAATGCTACATCGGCCGAAATTTCGCTGGTCGGAAAAGGCAAAACCGTTAAATCGAGTTCTGTTATCATTACCTTTACGCCAAGTGCTGCAAAAGAGTTTACACTTTTTTCAAACGCATCCAGGCTCGGATAATCCATCGTGAAATGCGATTGCATGCCAATAGCATCAATTTTAATTCCTTGCTGTTGGAGTTCAGTTACCATTTTAACAACGCTATCTCTTCGCCCATTTTTTTCCATATTATAGTCGTTGTAATAAAGCTGAGCATTCGGGTCGGCTTCATGCGCAAATTGGAATGCTAATTTCACAAAATCTTTTCCAATAATTTTGTAGAATGGACTTTCGCGCCAACTCCCATCATCGTTTATGGCTTCATTTACCACATCCCAACCATGCACTCGTCCTTTGTATCGTTTCACAACAGTAGTGATATGATTTTTCATGCGCGCAATCAGTACTTCCTTGCTAACCGCTTGTCCGTTTGCATCCACAAAAAACCAAGCAGGGGCTTGCGAGTGCCAAACAAGCGTATGACCCACTATAAACATATTTTGTTTCTCACCAAGAGCTACAAACTTGTCGGCCAACCGAAAGTCAAATTGACCCTCAACCGGCTGCACAATTTCACTTTTCATACAATTATCAGCCACCACCGAATTAAAATGCTTCGCAATTAATTGATTTCCAATCGTATCAGCCTCCAAAATTTGTTTTGTATTAAGCGCTACACCAATAAGAAACTTATCTTTGAAGGCATCCTTTAGTCCTTTTTTTTCGCTCACATTATTTGTGGCAGTGCAAGCATTAAATACCAGCATATTTAATATTGCCAAAAAAATTAGTTTTGATATTTTCATATTTTGTGAATTAAAAAATTCATATTATTTATTAAAAGTGTTCGCTAAAAGATTTTGTTATTACAAAAATCTTATATCTCTCACTTCGTTCGTGATGACATTCAATTGTTTAGACTTTCGGGGGGGGGGGTGGTTGGCGGCTTTCTGCCAACCAACACCCACCCGCCCAAACTCAACGTAATTCATTGTCATTCTGAGCGTAGTGAAAAATATAATAATTTTTACCGGACACCAATGATTATTTATTAAAAGTGTTTCAACAGAAGTTGCTTTGTTAATATAATAAAGACACAAACGTTTTCCAATCGCTTGTCCCCCCTCCTATTTTTCTCTTCTTACTTTCAAATCAGCTTCAATTTTCACTTCCATCTTTTTATCAATAATATAAAAGAAAAGCAAGCCAAAACCAATTAAAAATGGAATAGATGGAAAAACACTTACAAGCATTTTAGCGCCATCGGCTACCGAGTCGGGCTGCACAATAACTTGCCCAGCAACACCACTTTCTTTCGATATATACCCGTACATACCTAATATCCAAGCTACTAAAGCACCTCCAATTGAAAGCCCAGCCTTGAGCCCTACCATCATAGCCGAAAAAATAATCGCCGTTGCACGTCTATTTGATTTCCACTCCGAATAATCGGCTACATCGGCTATCATAGCCCACAAAATAGGAATAGTAATACCATAGGTTAATCCATGAAGTATTTGAGAAGCAAACATTAATACAATATTATCAGGTCTAAAAAACACAAAAATAAATACAAAAAAAGTGGCAATTAATAAACCATATTTGTACACATCGCGCTTACCATAGATATCAGCCAAACGTTTGGAGAGTGATATGCCAACAATCATAAAAATAATACCGCCAGCATTAAATAAACCAAAACCAGCCGAAACAGGATCGCTTCCAAAAAAATTAACTCCTACAGCCGATAATGAAGACAAGACTGGACTAATAAAATTTGAAAGGGCTGCTTTATCTACATAATTATTAAAATAATACACATACGAACCACCTTTCATAGCAAGTGTGATAAACACTAATATTGTGAGAGTTAACATTATGAGCCAAGGTTTGTTTTTCGAAAGATCCGATAAATCTTCCTTCAAAGTAGATTTCTGACTGATGGTTGGCACAACTCGTTCGCGCGTAGTGAAAAAAGTAATAAGCAACATAATTGAGCCAATTACAGCTAACCACGACATTACAATTTCGATACCAACTGCTTTGTTGCCACCACCAGCTAATTCGATGATAGGAAGCATAAAAACTTGCACAAAAAACTGCGCAAACATCACGGCCACAAAGCGGTACGACGAAATGCTGTTTCGCTCGCTCATATCGCCCGTAATTACGCCACTAAGAGCTGAGTAAGGTAAATTGCTTGAGGCATATAGCAACAATAAAAAAGTATAAGTTACTACCGCATATATTAGTTTAGCTTTGTAGGGCAGGTTGGGAGTAGAAAAAGCCAAAAATGCAATTACCCCCAGCGGTATGGCGGTGTACAAAATCCAAGGGCGAAATTTTCCCCAACGCGAAACAGTTCGGTCGGCCAATACGCCAATAATAGGATTAAATAAAAATGCCGCCACAAGACCTACTGATAGCATTACAAGAGAAGCATCGGTACTTTTAAGTCCATAAATATCGGTATAAAAATAGGCTAGGTAGGTAATTAATGTTTGAAACACCAAGTTTGCTGCTAAGTCGCCTAGACTGTAGCCAATTTTTTCGCCTACTGAAATTTTCGAAGAATTCTGATTTTTTAAACGTTGCATATTGTGTTATATATTAAATTAAAGGTATAATTTGATGCACAAATAACTGAGTTACAAAAATACATTAGTGAGTACAATAAACTACTAACAACATGTTACTTAAACATATTGCAATGTAACGATAACAAACACGCATGTTTCATAACAATTCGTATTTGTTTCGCCGACACACTAAAATGAAACAATAATGCATTAAATGACTTTAAAATTTGATTAAATGAAATAAAATTACGTCATTTGTATAAGAAACAAGTATTAATATACTAGCATGAAAAAGTCTTTAATTTTGCTACTACTGCTACAATCGGTAAACTTTGCAGCTATTTTTGCGCGCGGAAGTAAGCTTTATAGCTACGGCGATTTAACATGTAACCTTATAAATAGCTTTACTCAAGATGCAAACGGCAATATTTGGGTTGCTACCGAATATGGCCTAAATAAATTTAATGGATCAGGCTTTACCCAGTACTTGCACAACGAGCAAGACTCAACCTCATTAATAGGAAACTATGTTAAAGCGCTGTATATTGATAAAAACAAAAAAGTTTGGATAGGATGCAACAACGGATTGCAGTATTATGTACCCGAAGAAGATAATTTTAGAACCATACCAGTTTACAAGGGAATAATTCCGCACATTAATGGCATTGCAGAGCTTCCAAATGGCGAAATGTGGCTGGCCACTTCGGGTAGAGGAATATTTTATGTTGATAAAAACAAAAAAATTATTGAATCAAAAAGAGAGCTATCGGGTAAGATAGGAACCTATTATCTGAATTGCATTTTACTGGATTCGAGAAAAAAAGTATGGATTGGCACGGATGATAAAGGGCTTGTGAAATACAACCCGCAAACCATGAGCTTGCAAAGCTACAAACTACCCAGCATATCAGACCTGAAAATAATTGACATCATCGAAGATAAACAAGGACGATTATTTGTAGCTACCAATTCAAGCATTGAATTATATGATGAAAACACAAACTCCTTTACAACACTAATAAGCCCCAAAAATGGTCTCTACATAAAAGATTTAACGCTTGGCGAATCGGGTAAAGTGTATGTAGGCACCGAAGGAAATGGTTTAAAATTTATCAACCCCACTTCCTTGCGAATAGAAAATGTAACAAACATTCAAAGCCTTTATAATTTTGATAGAGCAAAAGTGCATGCCGTATTAGAAGATCGCGATTATAACTTGTGGCTTGGATGCTACTTTGGTGGGGTTTTAATGCTCCCCAATGAACCATCGCAGTTTGATTTTTGGAAATTTGCCGAAAAAGACAACCTAATAAGTGGCGCCGTTATTTCAATAAGCAAAGATTCCGAAGGGTCAATTTGGTCGTGCATTGATAACGAAGGCGTGTACAAATATGATTACACCGGCAAAATTACAGCCTCGTTTCCACAACTAAAAAATGTGACTTTATTTTTTGAAGATAGAGAAAAAACCTTGTGGGCAGGAACTTTTGAAGATGGATTAGGAGTGTTTGATAAACGCACTGCGGCAATAAGCTACTTACCAGGTCTGAAAAAAGCGAGAATAACATCCATTGTCGAAGGCACCACAGGCACGCTGTACATCTCATCTTTTGGCAATGGCTTTTTGGAATATAAAAAAAACACGAAGGAGCTGAAAGTAATAAATTCAAACACCACAGATCCTTTAAAAGGAAAAATGATAAATGATTGGATTAATGTTTTGCTGTACGACAAACAGGGACTGCTCTGGCTCGGTCATTACAAGGGCGTTGAATGCTACGATACCCGTAGTGGGTGTTTCATAAATCTTTCATTTGCCGAAAAACTGAATAAATTTATCTGTGTCTCCTTGCTCGAAGACCGAAAAAGCAATATTTGGATAGGTACAAATAACGGCCTTTTTGTTTACAATAAAACCACTCAGGCTGTAAAAGTTTTTAATACAAAAAATGGCCTATCGAATAATGTAATTTGTGGCTTGCAAGAAGATGAGGACGGCAATATTTGGTGCAGTACCTACGAAGGCATAAATGAAATAAAACTCAACGATTCCAAAGTAGTTAACTTCTACCGTGGAAATGGATTAGTAGATTGGGGTTATAGCTGCGGTGCTTCGTTCAAAGATAAAGATGGCATTATTTATTTTGGCGGAAACTTGGGGATAACCTCGTTTTCGGCACGAAATATTGTACAAAAAAAATACAATAGAAAGGTCATAATAACCAATGTATATGTTCGTAATCAGAGCATTAACACAAAAACGGTATCAAACGGCAAGCCAATAATTAAACACACGGTATCGGCCGAAACGCATTTTAATTTTTCGTACCTCGACGACAGTTTCACTTTCGAAGTGTCGACTATGGATTTTGGTAATCGCGAAAATATATTTTATGTTTATCGCATACCCGAAATGGGAAACGACTGGATCAGCACTTTGCCCGGACTAAACAGATTGACATTTAATCATTTACCTTATGGCAGCTATACGCTCGAGATACGCGCCTCCAAAAACGGATCATTAACACCTATCAGCAAGTTTACAATCAAAATTACACCTCCTTGGTATAAATCTTTTTGGGCATTTGCATTTTATTTTTCAGTTGTTTTAGCATTAATATTAATGAGTATATTTCTCTATTTCAGAACGCGACAAGAAAAATTCAACGAAGCAAAATTACAGTTTTTCATCAATATTTCGCACGAAATTCGTTCGCCGCTGACCCTCATCATCAGCCCTATCGAAAAAATGCTGAAAGAAAATCACGACGAAAAAACAACTAAGCTCCTTAACACCGTCTATCGAAATACAAATAGGGTGCTAGGCTTAATTAATCAACTACTCGATATTCGGAAATTTGAAGAAGGACAAATTCAGCTCAAATACAAAGAAACTGAGATGGTGGGTTTTATTAATGAAATAATGTCGATTTTTGATTATCAAACCCAGAACCGAAATATCCAATTTAAGTTTGATCACAACATGCCAGAACTAATGGTGTGGATAGACCGAAACAACTTTGACAAAGTACTTATAAACCTGATTACCAACGCATTTAAATACACGCCTGATGGTGGTGAAATTACCTTAATTTTAAATTCAGGCATTGATTACAAAGCATCAGGAATTATGTATCGCTATGCCGAAATAAAAATAATTGATACTGGTATTGGCATCGAAAAAGAGAAAATAAACAATATTTTTGAACGCTTTTACCAAATTGACAACAACCTAACATTCACGTCAATAGGAACTGGAATTGGACTAAATTTAAGCAAAATGCTGGTAGAGTTGCATCAAGGCACCATAAACGCCACCAACCGCACCGACACGCAGGGAAGCTGTTTCACCATACACTTACCTTTAGGCAACGAACACATAAAAAAAGACGAAATAGCTACTACCGACATACGTGCCCGAGTGGTAGCACAAAATGCCATACTTCAAGCCATACCAGCATTAAAGAAAAAAGGCCAACGAAGCAAAACAAGTTACAAAATTTTAATTGTTGATGACGAGGAAGAAATTCGCAACTTTGTAAAAGAAGAGCTCGAAGACACTTATCGGATAATGACAAGTAGCAATGGCAAAGAGGCTTTGCAACTCATTCATTCCGAAACGCCACACCTTATTATTTCGGATGTGATGATGCCCGAAATGGATGGCTTTGCAATGCTGAAAAAAATTAGGTCCAACGTAAATCTGAATCATATTCCGGTAATTATGCTCACCGCCAAAATAGAGCAGCACGACAAGATGGAGGGACTCGAAAAAGGCGCGGATGTATACCTCACCAAGCCATTTAGTATCGACGAATTGCACATACATATAGCTAATCTGCTCGAAAGTCGCAAAGTACTCAAAGGAAAATACTCGGGCGCACAGGACCAGGAAAATAAGATGAAGGCCGTAGAATTTAAATCGAGCGACGAAAAACTAATGGAAAAGGTGATGAAATTTATCAACGAAAACATTAGCAATCCCGAAATGAACGTAGAAATGCTAGCTAAATCAGTGGGGTTAAGCCGCGTACAGCTACACCGTAAACTGAAAGAAATAACAGGATTGCCAACGGGCGAGTTTATTCGAAATTTGAGATTAAAACAAGCCGCTATTTTGCTCAAAGAAAAGAAAATAAACATCACGCAAATTGGTTATGCAGTGGGCTTCACCAATCAAACGCATTTTTCAACAACATTCAAAAAAACATATGGCGTTTCGCCCACCGAATACGTTGAGCAGAATTAAAACGCGTGGCAAAAAGTTTGTATTTTTCAAAACAATTGTTTTGTATGTTAAAAAAAGAAAAGGAAGCAATTCAATAAACAAAAGTTTATTATCTTTACAGTAAAATAAATACATTACTCAAAACCACACAAAAAAAATAAACGAATATATATCGAAAGAAAGGCGAAGACTTGAAAAGGAATTGCTTATGTATTTGCGGAAATATCGGTTTTATTCAGCAAGATTTAAAAGGATTGACGATTTAAACGGAATTATTCATCAGATTGTGGAAGAATTAAAAAAAGATGTTTAACCTCAATAAGATCCTAATTAAAAAGGAAGTATATTGAACAATAAAATGACAACAAAAGAAAAATTTGAGGAACTAAAAAAGCTAGAACTAAATGCAAAATCCAATAAAGAGCTATACAACATACAATTGGAATTTGACAGCTTAGCCTCAGCAGACCCTGATGGATTTGAAGATGCCTTTATTGAGAGTGCTAAACAAACACTTAGCGATGTGAAGCATTTAAAAATCAAAGAACAAATCAAAGAAATGCAAGAGATTGTATCCATGTCGTTTATAGCAAAAACTTATTTTAATAAAACTAAAAGTTGGATGAGTCAACGTATCAACGAATTGAATGTGAATGGAAAGCCTGCACATTTCACTACTGAGGAAATAAACACTCTAAATGCGGCATTTAAGGACATTTCCGAAAAAGTAGGTGCTTTCCGTATCTCCTGTTAAAAATGCGCGCAACTAAACAACTTAGCTTTATTTGCTTCGTAGCCCTAAATTAGCTTTTCATTTTAGAACTACAACCTACATTTTTTGCCTCCCCCATTTTACGCCCCCAAAAGTTAAATTGCAACTTATGGGGGCTTTTTTTTGCGCAAACACCCCAAACGTACTAATTTGAAACATACATGATACATTTAAAATATGGATGAAACTTTGTATTTAGGCATCTGAAACAATATAAGTTGACAATCTGATTTTTACAATCTATTTTTGTATCTATCGAAATAGACCAAAAAATTTGTTCTAAAATCACTTTAATTCTACTTGATGAGAACTAGCATTGCCCTCCTAATTATAGCTTGTATGTGTTTTTCACTAAAAGCACAGCAGCTACATATTTTGCTATCCGACGCCAATGGCTACGGTTGGGCTCCATTAAGCACTACGCCGCATCGCATTTCGCTACACGAAAAAGGAACAATTTACCCTTTAACTCAAACCAAAATTAGCACGGCAGATTACACGGGCTTTAAAATAAGGTTTAAAGAAACCCCAGCCGGTATAAAAATCTATTTGAAAGGCGACAATAAGGCGGGGCGGAAAATTAGTAAACTACTAAACATCAAACTAGTTGGCACCAATATGGATTATATGTTTGACGAATTTACAAGCATCGACAAAATTGGCCTTTACCATGTTGGCAATACAAGCCACACTCCAACGCAGGTATATGTGCTTAATTTTTCGCTCGTTTGTAAAAATGGTATAGAAACGCCCACGCCATTACTCAACAATACAGATGCTCAGAAAAACATTATTAACTGGACCCGTACAATTGGCAATAGCTGGGATATTATTTATACCGGCAGCTACACACGTGAAGTAGAATGGACGCCAGCTGAATTTAATAAATACAATACCTTAACCATTCAGTTTAAGGAGCCTACGAGCACAGCCATTAAGCTTAAAATATATAAAACTAAAAATGGCACAGTAAGTACCGAACTATTTAATATTCCACTCAAATCAAAAAATTACATTTTTGAATTAAAATCGAATTCGAAGTTAAATGGCTTTACATTACATAAAATGAGCTTAATCTCTAATTTTCAGGGCTCTAAATTAAAAATAAACAATATATATCTTTCAAATTAACTAAAAATAAAATTACTCACATCAAAAAATAATAATTAGTATGAAAACAAATAAGTTATTGGAATCAACTCTGCTGGAACCAATCATTTTTTCGACTATTTCGGCTTAACAAATTTAACAACACCAAGTGGCAATTCCAATTGGAGTAGTGCGTCGTGGTCAGTAACACCAACCGAAAATTCTAATGTTTTGGTTACTTCTGGCGAATTAATTGTAGATCAATCAGTTTCGGTAAAATCTACTGCAGTAGCTCCTGTGGCTAAACGACGCACAGCTCAGGCAAATTAACTGTTACTAACGGCATTACGCTCGAAAGCAATGCTACTGCTACAGCTACTTTAATGGATAGCTACACTGAACCTACCATAAATGCTACTGTAAGACAATATGTAACAGCTGGTCGCAATTGGTACATGAGTGCTCCTTTAAACAACACCGCCGATTATTCGGTATTGAGCCGAGGTGCTTCGGTGGCCGAATACAACAAAACAACTGGACTATGGCCAGCCGTAACGAGCGGAACTTTAACACGTGGCAAAGGCTATATAACAACACTGGCGGAACTTACATACTCAAAGCACCTCGAAGCAGCTCAAACGAGCCACAACTACTCCGACTTAAAGTGAGTAACGGGGTAAGCGCCGACGAAACTGTAATTTATGCCAGCGCCGATGCCAGCAACAGCTTGGACAACTACGATGCACCCAAATACTTCAATCTTGCCGGATCAAACCAGCCCGAAATTTATACCCAAGTAGATAACGAAATGTTAGGGATAAATGCCCGAAAAGAGTTGGTACAAGGGACAGAAATTGTGCTTTATTTTAACACCGAAAAAGAAAACAATTTTACAATTTTGGCCTCAGAAATAAAGAATTTTGATGCAGCTATGAGCGTAGTACTTAAGGACAAACAAACTAAAACTGAGTTTGAACTTACGCCCGATAAATCGTATGCATTTAGCTCAACAGCCACTAGCAGCTCCGATCGATTTAGTGTTATTATCCGCCCTGTGAATTCCATTTCGGCATTACACAACACTAATAATCTCACTACGCAAGTATACGTAAATGCGGCCAACCAAATAAGTATTGCCACTCTTGAAAAATGCGATTACAGCATTTACTCAGCAGTTGGGCAACAAGTTGGGCAAGGCATTGCAACTGCACAAACACAGACATTAGCTATTAAATTGCAGACAGGAGTATATTTTGTAGCAACAATAGTTAATGGCAAGCGCGAAATTCAAAAAGTAATTATCCGTTAATAGACAAGAATATGATACGAATACAGAAAAAGTTAGAAAAACGGACTTATAGCATTCCCGAAATAGAATGCATAATATTAGATAGTGAAATTACGTTGCAATTGCAATCGGACACACCACCAGCAGCACCTGGTGAAACCATACTCGCTCCTGATTTTATCAAAAACGATCCATTCAGGACTATGAGTGTTTGATTTGATGATAGGATGATAGGTGTTAGTTTTTAAGTTCTCTAGGTTTTAATTCTCTGGATTTTAATGCTCTAGATTTTTAGTTTTCTTTTAAAGATTTGTGTTAAATCCTCCGACTAATATTTTTTAGTCGGAGGATTTTTTTAATTTTAAACACATAGGTTTAAATCAGATTCAAATTGATTTATTACAATACATTTGAATATCTAAAATAAAAATATCGTCAATAGCTTTATCGCCTATATTATCGAAAAACGATTTAGAACCATAACGAACATCGTATTTCGAACGGTCCACTTTGAGCTGTGTAGTGTAAACAGCTCCTTTTTGAACAAGATCAAATGTGATGGGCTCCGTTTTACCCTTTATGCTTAGGGCACCTGTAAGAACTGCTTTTCCATTTTTCAATTTGCTTGGTTTACTAATTGTAAAACTTGCTGTTGGGTATTTTTCAACTCCAAAAAAATCGTCCGATTTTAAATGGCCAATTAACTTTTGATTGTACCCTTCATCCTTCAAATCGGTATTGGTCATGCTGTTCATGTCAATAACAACCTTTCCGCTCACAATTACGCCTTTTTTTACTTCAAAGTAACCTTCTTTAATTTTAATGCTACCCGTGTGCGAACCGCCAATTTTATTACCTGTCCATACAATGTTTGATTTCAAAGTGTTAACTACATTTTTTTGTGCCGATGCCGATGCCGATACAAAAGCTGCTATTAATAGCATGCCTACAAATTTCAATGTTTTCATATTGATTCCTTTTAATTTTTTTTATTTGATTAATAACGATACAAAGGTACGGCAGTGCAAATACAGAAACACTTGACCTATGATAAGAAATTAAAATCGGCAAAAAAAATTATCTCAGCCTTCGTATTCGGCTAATGCTTTCGGGCGTAACACCCAAGTAGGAGGCAATATAAATAAGTGGTACACGCTTAAAAACTTCGGGATGCTCTTTCAGTAATGTATTGTATCTATCAAGCGCGGTATCACGCATGGTGGAGTTCAAACGATCCAAAGCATTGATATAAGCTTTTTGAAATAAAATACGAAAGTAACGTTCCAAACTAGGAATTTCGAGTAGCAGCTGCTCTAAACGTTTGTTCGATATACGTAGCATGCTTGTATCTTCCAGAGCCTGAATATAATACTTTGATGGATTGTGTGAAAAAAAACTCTCAAGGTCACTTATCCAATTATTGTCCATACGAATTTGATAAATCTGCTCCACACCCTTCGAGTCGATATAATAAGAACGCATGCAACCTTTAGTAATGAAATACAGATCATTACACACTTGTTCGGCAACCAAAAGCTCATGCTTACGTTTAATTTCAAAGGGTTCAAAAGCACTTAAAATAAGTGCTTCGTCGGCCTGTGATACATCGGTCCATTTTCTAAAATAGTAAAGCAACTTGTGGTCATGGTTCATATCAAATGATAGATTCAAAAGTAAAACTAAAATAAGCTCAATTGTTCCTCACTATCAGTAGCTTTATGTTTACCTGGCAATTTCGATGGTTTTGGCTTTGCAGGCGTAGCTACTTCTATTTGGTCACCATCTTCTATTACCTCAATGGCACCGATCTGATCGTTTACAAATACTTTTTCGGCTTCGTGAGTTGTTGCATCCACATCTTCATCGGAGGCTTCCTCTTCTATACTTTCTTCTAGCACCATCGATGATTCATCGTTAGCTTCGGGCTTTTTAAAACGCAGTGGCTCAAGCTCATTTATTGTTTCAACATCAAATGTAGTTAATCGTTTTCCTTTAGCTTTAAAGCTTTTTACACCTATAAACTCTTCACCATCAATAACCAAAGCCTCGCGATAAGCATCGTTACCACCAAACACGACTTCAAAACGCGGGTAGTCGATATCCGATAAAAGTACGAGGCGCGATTCAGCATTATCGCCCAAGAAGTTTTGCTTTTTCTGCGATGTTTCGAACTGGAAACGCTTGAGGTAATAAAATTTTTGTTCGGCATCCCACAGTGCTACGGTCCACACTTTGTTCGAATCAAACTTCTCAATCACCATTATATCTTTTTCGTAGTGATTATTCAAATCGAAATTTGAGGTATAGTATTCACCTTTTGAAGATACAAGCAGAATCAAATCATCACTTAAAAACTCTCCTAAATACTCGCCGCGATTATCGTAGTTTAAGCGCAATACATCCCTATCGAACCAAACCTGACGACCGCCAAGTGTTGATCCGCCCTTTTGTTTGAGTGCAATTTTTTGTATATCATTCTTAGTAAGCAAATTACCCATCGACTGGCGTCCTTTGATGGCAATGTCGCTAAAATCTTTTTCGAATACCAACTTAAACAAGCGCGGTTTTGGTTTAAGCGTCACACGCACAACTTCGGCTTCGGCATTGGGGTTGGATGTGAAATACATCACTTTTGAACCGGCTGTGCCTTGCGTAATGTCGTACTCCTTGTCGCGCGTTATACCATTTACAGCAAAACGCTTCACGTAATATGGCCCCATTTTCCCATCACGATATATCACATTGTAAATAGTGCGTTTATCATTCTTTTTAAACACATCTAAATGCAATATATTTTTACCCACAAATTGTTTGTCGGCCACTTTTACAATTTTATATTTTCCATCTTTAAAGAAAATAATGATGTCGTCGATATCGGAACAATTACACACAAATTCGTCTTTACGAAGTGCAGTACCCACAAAACCTTCTTCGTAGTTCACATACAACTTTTCGTTGGCTTCCACCACTTTAGCTGCCACGATAGTTTCAAAATTTCGTATTTCGGTACGACGCGGAAAGGCTTTGCCGTATTTAGATTTTAAGTTTTCGAACCAAAAAATGGTGTATTCTACCAAATGATCCAATTGATAATTAACTTCATCAATTTTTTTCTGAAGTGAAATCAGCGTATCGTTTGCCTTGTCGGTATCAAAACGCGTAATACGCATCATTTTTATTTCGAGCAGTTTAAGAATATCCTCACGCACCACTTCTCGTATAAAATCTGTTTTAAATGGCTCTAGTCGGGCATCAATATGTGCAATAACTTCATCCTGTGAGCTACTATCCTCAAATCCTTTGTCTTTATAAATACGGTTTTCGATGAATATTTTTTCGAGCGATGTAAAGAAAAGTTGCTCTTGCAACTCGGCGCGCTGGATTTCCAATTCGGCTTGGAGCAAGTCTTTGGTATGATCGGCACTAATACGAAGCATTTCGCTTACGCCCATAAAGCGAGGCTTGTTGTTGTGAATTACACAGCAGTTAGGCGATATACTTAATTCACAATCGGTAAAAGCATAAAGCGCATCAATGGTTTTGTCCGACGAAATACCGGGTTGAAGATGCACCAAAATCTCCACATCGGCAGAGGTATTATCGTCAACCTTTTTAATTTTAATTTTACCTTTTTCGCTCGCTTTAATGATCGACTCTATGAGTTTCGAAGTATTTGAACCAAAAGGTATTTCGGTAATAGCGAGCGTTTTATTATCAATTTTGCTGATTTTAGCACGCACTTTTACGGCGCCTCCACGTTCTCCATCGTTGTATTTGGCTACGTCGATAGATCCGCCCGTCAGAAAATCGGGAAACAACACAAAATCATCGCCTTGCAAATAAGCCACACACGCATCGCAAAGTTCATTGAAGTTATGTGGCAAAATTTTGGAATTCAAACCTAC
>JAGNPC010000154.1 GCA_017989795.1 Paludibacter sp.
ATTTCAATGCCATCGAGGTAAAACACGTTTTCGGATGGACCACCACCACGCACAATCAGGTCGTTGCGGTTGGGGTCTGTAGCGCCCACGCCGGGTAGCGCTTGTATTACTTTCGAAACATCACGGTTAGCACCTGCCGATTTTTCTATTTCCTGTACACCAACCGAAAGAACCGAAATGGGGCTTTCGATGCGTTTTATATTGAGGTTTTTGCGTACTACAAATTCTTGAATTGCAATAGCGGCTTCATTAACAGCAATATCGGTAAATGTTGTTTGATTTCCTTGTACTTGTATTTCGCTCGAAACAGTATTCTCAAAACCAACAGAACTTACTACTAGACGTAAAAATCCAGGGTCGACGTTTGTAAATATAAAATTACCACTTAAGTCGGATGTTGAACCGATTTGTGTGCCTTCAATGATGATGTTGGCAAACTCCAATGGTTCGTTGGTGCGGGCGTTAAAAACCTTACCCTTAATGGTGCCTTTTTGTGCAAAAAGAAAAGTACTCGCTGTTAGCAGCGTTAAAATTATGATTTGTCGTTTCATATATGTTTGTTGAGCTATCAAAGCTATTTATTTATACCTATGCTAAATCAAACATATAGAATACCGAAATGTTTTAAGAGTCGAAGTGCTTTTTTGTTCTACTCACTAATTTAAGTTGTTATTTGCATATACTTTTTTTACTGCATCATAAATTGGTAGTAAAAAGCCATTCTGATAGCCACAAAGAAGGCAGATATTTCCTATTGGTTCACCTTTTACCCATTCCATTTCAAGAACTTTGTTGTCGTATACAATACTTGTAACAAATTCGGAGGCTGATTTAAATATTAAATCATGGTCCTGAGTTATGAATACGAGTTTGTTGAAATCAAAATCATCAATCTCCGTCTCTATACTAAAGGTCGCATTTTCTACACATTCGGTACGTAAATAAAGGTTGTTTTCTTTCAGAAGAGGCAGGGTGCTTTTGTCTTTAATAAACTGGCGAGCAGGTACTGTACCTTTGTAGTGAACCTTACTGTCAATAATAACTTCAATTTCACTAATGTGGTCGGCTATAAATTGAGAAACGTGTAATATATCGTTGTATTTATAAAAGTCTTCCCAATTATTGAAAATTGTTTTGTCAATAGGTGTGTAATTTCCAAGTGAAAGTTCAGCTGCTACACCTTGAATGTTTATTTTAATTTTACTCATTGATTTTTTTATTGTTTATTGTTTCGTGTTTCGTGTTTTGTGTTTCTTTTACTGCAAACTTCTAACTTCTTAGAGTAACGAACCAATGTTCGAGGTGAAAAGTTTGACGGCAATAGCTAATAGAATGATACCAAAAAATTTGCGTAAGATATAAATTCCGCCTTCGCCAATCAGTTTTTCTATGCGCGATGTTGATTTTAATACCACATACACAAAGAGTAGGTTGAGTATTAGTGCAACAATGATGTTTTCGACCCCATACTCGGCGCGAAGTGAAAGGAGTGTTGTGAATGAACCTGGTCCTGCAATTAACGGAAAAGCGATGGGGACAATGGATGAGCTACCCTCAGGTCCTTTGTTGTGCATTATTTCCACATCTAAAATCATTTCGATAGCAAAAATAAAAATGACCAATGCCCCTGCTACCGCAAATGATTGTATATCTACACTGAAAAGTTTTAGAACGGCCTCGCCAGTAAATAGAAATCCAATAAGTATTAAAAATGCAATTGAACTCGCTCGAAAGGCATGAATGACGCTCGCTTTTTTCTTTAAATTTAAAATTAAAGGAATAGAACCAAGTATGTCGATAATTGCAAAAAGTACCATAAAGGCGCTCGAAATCTCTAGGATGCTTAAATTCATAAGGTGTTATTTTTATTCGTTTTTATTCGAGATCTGATTATGATGAATAAAGCCAATTGGGTTGCGCTTGATATGCGCTTGAGTTACATTGGGGTGTGCTAAATTGGCATACCCTATTAATTTGTGTTTTTTAAAATTTTACGATTTACTTCCATTCTTTTTTTATCATAAATCCAGCCCCATTTATTGAAGTATTTTATCAAGTTGCGAATGTGTATCCACAACATACGCTTGCTTTTATACGAGCTTTGTGCATGGGCGTGAATCACCGATACTTCGGGGTAGAATACGGTGCGATATTTTTCGTGCATCCGCCGTGTTAAGTCAATATCCTCGGGATACATAAAAAAACGTTCGTCGAATAATTCTACTTCTTTCAAACTGCACACTCGCAAAAGCATAAAACAGCCTGATAAATAGGGTACGTCCATAACTCGATTATATCCTGTATGGCGTAGCTCAAATCGTTCTTGCTGTTTTTTTGTCCATTGTTTTGGAACAAATCTTCTAAATATTAAATCAAAAGGAGTTGGAATCAGCTTACAAAGATATTGAATTTCGCCTGATGGATAAAATACTTTTGGCATTAAATGTCCAATATCTGTATTTAAATTCATAAATAAAACAATCTGCTCTAGAATTGCTGGTTTAAACTGTATGTCGGAATTGACAACTAAATGATAGTCGGCATCCTGAGTTATACTTTTTCGGAGTGCTATGTTATGAGCAGCACCGTAACCAATATTTTTATTGTTGAAAAGGTAGTGTGCGTTTAATGTTTCGAAATGTGCGGTTGCTGTCGGCGAGTTGTCGATTAAATAAATGTTGTTCACAACAACCGAAGCACGAAGTGTAGCTACAAGCTGCTCTACTTCGTGCACCGGACTATTGTATAATACCACCGAAACATTAATCAACATCTGACTATTATTTATTTGTATTTGTGCATTTTGTCATCAATCGTTACGTCCGACAGTGAGCTCTGAATTTTGATATAGGTCATGCAACTTTCAGCTCCAGCGGCGTAGCAAGCTTCTTGAGCTTGTTTTACAATGGTCATAATTTCTTCGTAGTTTCCTTCCATCACCGTTTCGAAAGGCGTTACTTGATAGGGAATACCAGAGGCTGCAATTACTTCAATTGCCTTGTCCACTAAATCGTAAGGATGATGTTTGCTCGAAGTAGGCAAAACTTGCAATGCTATATTTACTGTTTTGTTCATTTGATTGATGTTTGACCCCCTAATCCCCGAAGTGGGAATAAAGAGCTGTACTAATATTAAATTATATTTCTATGATGTTTTTGTAATTTCATTTTGAGGCATAAAGATACAAAAAAGCCCGATTATGCATCGGGCTTTTCATTTATTCTTTCAAAAAAAAGAACTTACTCAGCAGCTGGAGTTTCTTCAGCTACTTCAGCAGGAGCGTTAGCAGCAGCTTCAGCTTCGGCAGCAGCAGCTATGGCTTCCGCTTTTTTCTTCGCTAGTTCAGCAGCTTTCGCTTTGTTTACTTCTACTTCGGCAGCAAGACGCGCTTTAGCAGCAGTAGCTTTGTCGGCAGCTAGTTGTTCTTTCGTTTTTACTACTTTTGATTCTTTAGCTTGTTTCCATGCTTCGAAACGTTTTTCAGCTTCAGCTACATCGAAAGCGCCTTTTTTTGCACCTTCCAACAAGTGTTTTTTCATCATCACTCCTTCAGCCGAAAGAATGTTGCGAGTTGTGTCTGTTGGTTGAGCTCCTGTAGTTAACCAATACAACGCACGTTCGAATTTCAAATCGATAGTTGCTGGGTTAGTGTTAGGGTTGTACGAACCGATACGTTCGATAAATTTACCATCACGTGGTGCGCGACTGTCGGCAATAACGATATGATAATAAGCATATCCTTTACGACCATGACGTTGCAATCTAATTTTTGCGGGCATTTTCTTAATTTTTAATTTGTTATACCTAATGCTTTTTCTCGAAAAGCGGCTGCAAAGATACGTTTTATTTTTTAATAATGAATGAGTTTGCTTTTAAATTTATTTTTTTAGCAATTATAAATCAAGTTTATATCCTCCTCCATACTCACGTGCCAACCATAGTCCGAAAAATCGATCGTAAACGGTGTATGTCTTGTTTTCTTGTGTGATTATTTGTTTATCGATTAGTTGTTTGGCCGATGTTTGAACGGATGCAGCCGATACGAGTCCGTTTTTTTGTACAAATTGACTTGATGTTATTGCTTTTGTTTTTATTTCAAATTATGAAAATGTAATTATTGAAATATAATAATTGTATTTTAATAATATCAATAATCTGACATAACTCTTTTAATTGTACAATTTAATGTTTAAGTTTGCAACTCAATTCAACAATTTGATTTATTATGCAACTGATTGACTGTACTGAAGAATATTCTTCGCAAATACTAGACATATATAATGATGCGATTTTAAATACAACCGCACTTTACGATTATCAAACCTGGACCATGGATACGATGAAAACCTGGTTCGCATACAAGCGCGAACATAATTATCCGGTAATTGGCATTGTGAACGACGAAGGAGTGTTAATGGGTTTCGGTTCGTATGGGCAGTTCCGTGTGCGCCCTGCCTATAAATATACCATCGAAAATTCCTTGTACGTACACCGCGATTTTCGTGGCCAGGGTTTGGGTAAAATCTTATTGCAACAAATTATTGAGCATGCTACTCGTCAAGATTATCATTGCATTATTGCTGTAATTGATGCTCAAAATGATACGAGCGTAGGTTTACACCAAGCGTTTGGCTTCGAAAATGTAGGTACATTTAAACAAGTTGGTTTTAAATTTGGCCAATGGCTTGATGCTACCTTTATGCAGCTAACGCTCCAAACGCCAGAAACTCCTATCGAAGGTTAAGCTCAATTCGTCTTGCGTTTATGTTTGTATAATGCTCGGTTTGAGTATTGCTCCCAAGTTTTTTCGTCCATCAATTTTTGCTATAATAGGTTGGCTGAAACGAATGTGACGTAGGTAATTAGTTTCATTCACAGCTGTTTGTGCATTCAGAAAGTCGATATCGTAGCTGCCATCGTTCTGAAATGGATTGATGGTAAAATATGCCACCCCTAGCGATGTGAGATTTTGAAAAAAATGGGTGCCCTGACTCGGATCGATTCGGTAGTTTGATAAACCCGATTCGATGATGATGCGGGCATTGCATATATGCGACCATTTAACCGGAATGCCTAACCATGGATCGCTGGAGCCCCATCTACCTGGTCCAACAAGAATGTAGTGCCTGTTTTCGTCCATTAAAGAGCGGTTTATTCGATCTATCTGTGAGGCTATTTGATGATTATTCGCGGCGTTAAATGACTCCGGACGAATATAGATAATATCGAAAATATCGTTCACAATGCCATGTCCGAGTGCATTTTTACTTGTAATAATTGTTTCGGCGATGTTTATAGTACCAATGTTTTCGGTAATTACCTCTTTGGTATCAACTATAGGTCGTATTTGTAGGATATTAAAGTTGTGCGGTTGATTTTTGTCATAACTCAGATTCACGGCAAACTCAATTTCCACTGGACGACCCATTTCATTTTGCGCAATTTGCATAATGGTTTTGAGGATTTCTGCCAATGGAAATGCATCGTGTTTTAGAATATTTGCAAAAGTGATGATTTTGCGACCATCATAGATCCCATCGGAAATAGACTGACTGTAAGGG
>JAGNPC010000014.1 GCA_017989795.1 Paludibacter sp.
GGGTCGGCGGTTCGAATCCGTCAACGCCCACTTTTAGAAAGCCCTACAATTTTTGTAGGGCTTTTTTTTATATCTATACTTCTATGTTTTTTACCTACATTATCTATTCCATCAAACTCGATATATACTATGTTGGCTCTACAGGTAATATCGAAGATCGACTCATAAGACATAATTCAGGCCGAAGTAAGTTTACAAAGCCAGGATTGCCTTGGGAGTTGAAGTGTATTTCAACCCATAATTCTAAGTCGGATGCGGTAAGAGTTGATGGGAATTGACTTGTTTTTTACTTTCCTATTATCCAACTTTCAAGTTCTAAAAGTACCTGAGGGCTGATGGTTCCTTCAATGCTGGTATATTCGTTTGGTGAACCTGTTTTGCAGGTTTGAAAAAGGTGGTTTAGCCCTTCGAGTTTCATGATTTTGTATTGCTTGTTGTTTCCTGTTTGGAGAGCTGTTTCAATAGCTTTGAGATTAATGTCGGCTGGTACTTGCAAATCGAGGCTGCCATTAAGTGCTAAAACGCGACATTTCACTTTTTCGAGTGCTGGGGCAGGATTGTAGCGGATAAAGTTAAGCATCCAAGGCGATGTCAGTTGGTTGAGTTGAATGTTAATCATTGCTTCGCCACCGTTTTTTAATTCGTCGGTGTCTGCAAGGGTGTTTTTCATTATTTTACGAATGGATTTTCTACAGGAGTCAAGCTGCTGGTTTCTTAATATTTCATTGTAAATTAACCGATTTGTTGTTTTTGCTTTTTCAATGTCTTTTTCGCTTGCGCCATTGGCTCGTGCAATAAGTTCCGATTGTAGTGTTAAAATTCGATCGCCTGAGATGCCCGGTCCAGCCATTAATACAATGTAGTCTATATCCTTGCGTTGCGAAGCTACAAGTGGAGCAATTATTCCACCTTCGCTGTGCCCAATTAACCCTATTCGGTTAAGGTCTGCTTCGCTGCGGGTTTTTATATAGTCCACCGCAGCCGATACATCGCTTGCAAAATCTTGAGTGACTGCTGTTTCGAATTTTCCAGACGATGCAAAGCATCCTCGATCGTCGTAGCGCAAAACGGCAAATCCTTTACGCGTAAGATAATCGGCCATCACCAGAAAGGGTTTATGTCCTTTCAGCTCTTCATCGCGATTTTGTGGGCCACTACCTGATATTAAAATAGCAACAGGAAATTTCCCTTCACCTTTGGGGTAGGTGAGTGTGCCAGCTAACGTTATGTTGTCAGTTGTGTTCTTAAAGGTCACGTTCTCGCTATTGTAAGGAAAAGGCTGGGTGGGTTCTTGGGGGCGCTTGGGTTTTGTAATCACTGTTTGTGTGCGACTAAGGTTCATTGGGAATTTCATTCCAGCTTGCACAAATTCGCCAATAATTTCGGTTTTGCCATCAAAAGTGCCTGTGTATGTGATTCGAATAGCACTCTGCTCAAGTTTTAAAACGTTGTTTTCGAATGAAACTGCAGTCATGGGTATGCCCTTGGCACCCTGGTCGGGGCTGTCCATAGTTGCGCTGTATCCTGCATCGGTTTTTGTAAGGTGAAAAACTACACGTAGTTTCATTCCTTGTATGTTCAAAGCACCGTTCCATTCGCCTGTGATGTTTTGTGCGTGTAGCGTCAGTATGGTAATAACCGTGAATAAAAATAAGATAGATCGTTTCATGTTTGTGAGTCTTTTGTTAATAGCGGCTTCAAAAGTAAGTAATAATTTTAGTTTGTCATTCTATTCAGTTGTTTTTTTTCGTTTAGAATCAATTAGTTTCTCCGATTGGTTACTTCATTGTCTTTAACTTGTAGTTTCACAAGGAGTTTGGTCAAACATTTTAGTTATTTAAATCGTTTCAGTTTTAATATCATATTATATGCACCTTCATTACCTTTTAGTAATTATTCAGTTTGCAGGTATTTTATACTTTGCGTTAACAGGAAATGTTTTTCCTGAAAATATTCTTGTGTTTTTGTTCGAGCTGTCGTCTGTTGTTATTGGTCTATGGGCTATTGTGTCAATGAAGTTACATACTTTAACCATTTTGCCAAGTGTAAAGCAGGGTGGGCGGCTTTGTGTTTCTGGGCCTTATCGGGTAATTCGACACCCTATGTATACGGCTGTGTTGTTATTGTTGCTCGGATTGCTAATAAATAATTATTCCTACATTGGCTTGATTGTGTTTGTTGTTGTGTTAGTAGATTTGCTTGTAAAAATGAATGTGGAGGAAAAGATACTGTTAGCACATTATGACGAGTATAAAGCGTATATGCTTCGAACAAAACGAATTGTACCCTTTTTATATTAAGAGTTTGTTTTGTACATGCCAAAAATTTATCATTGATATTTTGAGTAAGATGTGATCTTGTCAATATGATGTTTATGAAAATCTATACCCACAATATTGATTGTCATTGAACTATAAGAATAATATAAGTTTGAGCTTCTTAAAATTTAAGAGGTGTCGAAAGGATCTAGTTTGAGTTTTTATTTGTAAATTCACCGCTTATAACGTATTTCATCGTTAGATTAAAAACAAGAACATCATGGCAAAATCAGAAGATGCAAAGAAAAATCTTAAAAAGGAGGCTTTGAAAAGTCCGAAAGAAAAGAAAGAAGAAAAGCGACTTAAAAAATCGACAAAAAGGGATTGACCTTTTGCAATAAATGAATGCAACACTTTTCATTTATTAGGGTCAATGATAATTAGTGGGGATTTTGTTTTAGCTCTCATTTATTTTAAGTTATGACAATTGAACGAGAGGCTGAATTATGTAGTCACAGGATAGTCTGTGCTATTAAATGAAAGTTTGACTAATAAAAATAAAAGGCTGTTGATATAACTCAACAGCCTTTATTATTGTTTGCCTATTTAAAATACTAAATCGTATATGGGTTCACATTTTTCTTTTAACCAATCTTGTTCTTCGATGGTTAAATACGGCGCTAGCGAAATAAATACGGTGCGATGGTAGTCATCTATCCATTCGCTTTCGCCTTCGTCGAGTAGCATTATTTCAATCAGATTCCGATCAATTGGAAATAAGGTTAATGTTTCAAACTCGTAAAACTGTCCAAACTCTGTTTTTACAGCTGGCATTACGTGTACTAAGTTTTCAATACGTATACCATATTCGTTAGCTCGATACATGCCAGGCTCATTCGAAATAATTTGACCAGGTAATAGGATGGCTGGGTTTTCGTCCATACGAATGCTTTGTGGCCCTTCGTGTACATTTAAAAAGTGTCCTACGCCGTGTCCTGTGCCATGTCCGTAGTTTAGGCCCATATCCCATAGCGCTTTGCGTGCCAAAATGTCGAGCTGCGAACCTCTTGTGCCATGTGGAAAAATTGCACGAGCTAAAGCTATGTGTCCTTTGAGTACCAAGGTGAAATCGCTCTGTTGCTCTTTTGTTGGTTTGCCTAAGGCGATGGTGCGCGTTATATCGGTTGTGCCGTCCAGGTATTGACCGCCCGAATCGAGTAGCAATAAACCCTCTGCTTTGAGTGTTGCGTCAGTACTTTCGGTAGCGCGGTAATGTACTATGGCACCATGCTCGTTGTATCCCGCAATGGTATCAAAACTTTCGCCCACAAAATTCTCTTGCAAGCTACGGAACTCATAAAGCTTTTTCGAAATGGACATCTCTGTTAATTCGCCAGATGCAATGTTGTTTTCGAGCCACATAAAAAAACGTGTCAAAGCTACGCCATCTTTCACCATTGCTTTGCGAATTCCGGATACTTCAATTTTGTTTTTAATACTTTTTAGTTTAAATACGGGCGACATTTGATTGCGTTTAGAACAGGTCAAAGGCAAGGCTTCGTACAGCGATTGATTTAATTTTGCACCATCAATTAAAACTGTGCTACTTGCTGAAATGGTGTTTAAAGCTGTGTAAATATCTAAGTATGGAGCCGTTTCTACGCCTTGACTCTCCAAATAGGCTTTAGTATCGGCATCCAATTTCGTACCGTCGATAAATAAAGTGGCAGAGTTTGGCCCTACTATCGAGTATGCTAGTGTTACTGGGTTAAAATCCACATCATTGCCACGTATATTATACAGCCAAGCAATATCGTCAAGAGCCGAAAGTATAAAGTGGGTTGCATTAGCTCGTGTTATTTCGGTGCGTAATGTAACTAATTTATCGGCAGCCGATTGGCCAGCATAAGCTACGTCGAATACATAGAGCTTATTTAATGGTAAAGCGGGCCGATCAGTCCAAATTTGTTCGGCAAGATTTACAGAAACTAACTGAATTCCATAGCTGCTAAACTCATTCTTCATTGTGGTAAAAGCATTTACCGAAAATAGTTGTGTGTCTACAGCAACTTTTTCGCCTGGCTTAAGAGCTGCACAAATCCATGTAAGCATTTCGGGAGTTTCTGCTAAACCCTGCTTCATTAATTCGATACCCGTGCCAGTTAACTGATCTTTTCCCTGTAGAAAATAACGCGAATCAGTCCACAGGCCAGCGACATCAAGAGTGAATGCTAAAGTTCCAGCCGAACCATTGAATCCACTTATATAATCGCGAAATTTCCAATGTTCAGCTATGTACTCGCTAGCGTGTGGATCTGTGCCTGGCACAATACAAGCCGCTACGCCTGCATCTTTCATTGCTTTTCGCAATAATGCTATACTTTCATTTATTTGTGACATATTTGTTGTTTTTTGAATTTATATTCACAAAGATAGATTTTTTGAACAGAATATTTGCTTAAATGCAACGATATTCCTTTAAAAAAATTTGAACAGAATTTGTAAGGTACTACTCGATGTAGTATTTTTGTGTTCAAATAACAATTTGAATGCATATAAAATGTGATATTCAAAAATATACATTCAATTAAGAGGTCTCAACTCCAAAATCATTAACAGTTTATGGCACGGTGATTGCTAATCGAACGCATAGAATGAACACTAGAAACAATTCATGAATTTTCTGAAAATTATACTTTTAATTCTTGTTATTGGGTACTTAAGCCCAGTGAGCAGTCAAGAAAATAATTCAATTCCGGATCGAACGCCTGAACAAGAGGCAGCACGCCAAACTGAAAAGCTACAACAAGAGCTTCAGTTAACTCCTGAGCAAATACGTAAAGCACACGAAATCAACTTAAAATACGCTCGCGCTCGTAAAGTATCAAATAGTCGAAGTGAATCAATTCAACGAATCAAAGATAAAGAAACAGATCTATTACGAATACTTGATAGCAAACAACGCAGTTTGTTACAAAGCAAACGATACGAACGGTCAAGCTTTAATATGAGCGAAAACGAAGCTCTGAAATCAAAGTCGGATAATAGTAATCCAAACGCACGTTCGGCTAATGAAACACAGCGATCAACCAGCGAACGTGAAAATGCCAAAACAACATCGCCTCGTACAACAATACAAAATGCACCAACCCGAACAAGTTCAGGCTCATCCAAGCAGTCTACAACCAATCAACATAGGCGTTGAAAAATGAGAGCATCATCATTTTCGTTTAAGCAATTTACTGTTTTTCACGATAAGTGCGCCATGAAAGTGGGTACTGACGGTGTGCTTTTGGGTGCATGGGCTGATGTTTCTAACGTGAACTCAGTGCTCGATATTGGTACCGGTTCTGGTCTTATTGCGTTGATGCTAGCCCAGCGTTGCGATGCAACAATTACTGCAATCGATATAGAGTCATCGGCCATTGTTCAGGCAAATATCAATGCGCTAAACTCACCATGGACAGAGCGAATTTCAAATATCGAAATTAGTTTACAGCAGTTTGTGCAAAACGCAAAGCAGCAGTTTGATTTAATTGTATCGAACCCACCATTTTTTAAAAATGCCTTGCCGAATCCTGATAGTAAGCGTACTTTAGCTCGTCATGCCGAAACTCATTTTCACAATGAATTAATATTATCAGCCAAAAAATTATTAAATACGAATGGCCGACTATGTCTTATTTTGCCTGTTGACGAAGGGAATGAATGCCTTCGGTTTGCTACCGAACAGGCTTTGTTTTGTACTAAAAAAGTACTAGTGTATCCAAAGCCTGATAGTGTAGCTAAACGATTGCTACTCGAGTTTTCTGCTGTATACAGCACTCAAGTAGTGTCCGAGCTAACTATCGAATCGGAAATCCGACATGAGTATACACAGGATTTTTCGAACCTTGTAAAAGATTTTTATTTAAAACTATAAATTGTTTCTATATTTGTATCTCAAAACCGATATATTTTCAACAGAATGATACGTACTAAACTGCTTATACTGACTATTTTTTGTGCACTGATTGTAGCAGCACAACCAGCGGTCGATAATTTTCGAAAAAACGCACTTTTACAACGGGCAAATATTAGCTTGTTAGTAAAAAACATAACTACTGGTAAAACAATTGCCGAATATAATTCGCGCCTTTCTGTTGTTCCAGCATCGACCATGAAAGTGGTCAGTACAGCCACTGCATTGGAACTTTTAGGTCGCGAATATAGATTTAAAACTACACTCGAAATGGATGGGCAGCTGCTTAAAGATGGTACATTAAATGGAAATTTATATATTAATGGCGGGGGTGACCCTACATTAGGATCCGATAAGTTGGGCGATAAAAATTTTTTGCAGAAATGGGTTGAAGCAGTTCAAAGTGCCGGTATAAAGAGAATTAATGGGAAAATTATAGCTGTTGAAAGTTGTTTGGAAAAGCAAGTGATTAATCCGCGATGGACTTGGGAGGATATGGGTAATTATTTTGCCCCTGGAATTCACAGTATTTCATATCTCGACAATACGTTTAAAGTAGTTTTTAATTCAGGTCGTATTGGTACAGCGCCCGAGATAATACGTACAGAACCAGAAATTCCCTTGTTGGAGTTTGATAACCAATTAATAAGTAGTTCCACAAAATCAGACAATTGCTATTTCTATGGAGCTCCGTACAGCTTGATACGCAGTTTGGTTGGCGAGATTCCAGCCAATAGAAATGAGTTTGTATCAAAAGGCGATATGCCACATCCGGCACTGATATTGTTAAATGACTTTGATAAAGCGTTAAATACAGCAGGTGTTGAAACAAAGTCCAAGCTTGAACAACAATTTACGGCTAGTAACAACAAGGTCATATATACTCATTTTTCGCCCATATTAGCTGAAATAATTTCGGAGGTAAATTTTCAAAGTAATAATCATTATGCCGAATATGTATTTAAACAAATAAGTCGCACAGCCACTGTGGCGGGTAGTAGCGAAGGTTCGGCCACCAAAATAAGTGATTATTGGGCTCAAAAAGGCTTGTCTACAAAAGAGCTTTTTCAGTACGATGGCTCTGGTTTGTCGCCTGTAAATGCTGTGTCTGCAAATTTTTTTGTTGAGTTGCTCGAGTATATGAACAAGAAGAGTGCAAATTCAGGAGCTTTTTTTGCCAGTCTACCCGTGTCGGGCAAAACTGGAACGCTCAAAAATTTCCTATCCAACACTTCGTTGGCGGGTAAAGTGCATGCTAAAAGTGGTACAATACTTCGTGTGAAAAGTTATACCGGTTACATCGAAACTAGCAAAGGCATTCTAGCTTTTGCAGTAGTGGTTAATAATGCGAATGGAGCATCAAAAGAAGTTACAGCTAAAATTGAGAATTTTTTACTGGAAGTGAGCGGCCGGTAAATTAATAACCAGCCAATAGCAATCCTATGTCGTTGGAGTTGATGCCGTAATACTCGCCAACGAGCCTATTTACTAAGATGCCGCCATATACATAAGCGCCAGTGCGAAATCCTTGGCTTTCCTGAATCGCTGAATTTATGCCGCCCGAATCACCAATCTTGAGTAGCATGGGAGCAAAAATATTGCTCAAGGCCATTGATGCAGTGCGTGCTACGCGCGATGAAATATTAGGCAGGCAATAATGAATAACACCATGTTTCTCGAAGTATGGATTTTTTAGAGTTCCACATTTCGAAGTTTCAAAACAGCCACCCTGATCTACGCTTAAGTCAATAATTACAGCACCTGTTTTCATCGTTTTTACCAATTCCTCCGAAACCATAAATCGTTGAGATCCGTATATGTAGCGTAAATTTCCAATCACAGCGTCGGCTGTGGCTAGAGCTTTAAACAAAACGGCTGGATGAATAACGGATGTAAATACTTGTTGTCCTAGATAATGCTGTATTTTGCGGAGTTTATTAATGTCGTGATCAAAAATTTTAACCTGAGCACCTAGTGCTAATGCAGTACGTGCGGCTACCGAACCAGCAATGCCTGCACCTAAAATCAATACTTCTGTAGGTGAAATGCCTGCTACACCACCCAGTAATAGACCTTTTCCGCCCCTTTCGTTGCTCATTAACTCAGCAGCCACAGCTATGGCCGTACTTCCTTCAATTTCAGAAATTGAACTAACAACTGGATATGATTTTTGCTCGTTTTTAATAAATTCATAAGCAATGGCGTTCATTTTTTTCTTCATCATCAGCGCTATCGTATCAGTCGACATTTGGTTGAGCTGCAGCATTGAAAATACAGTTGAACGATCATTCATCAGCATCAGTTCTTCTGTGGTAGGAGGTGTTATTTTTAGAACTATGTCAGCCGAAAATACATCTGCAGGCGAATCAACCAAAAATGCACCAGCTTCACTGTATTGTAAGTCAGAGTAGGTCATTGGTTCACCAGCGCCCCGCTCAATATATACACTATGACCCTCCTCTGTAACAATAGCTACTCCTTCTGGCGTTAATGCTAGTCGAGCTTCTAAATTCTTGTTTTCTTTTGGGATACCTATTGATAAGCGGGGTTGACGCGCAATTTCGCGCAAGAGACACTCCTCGGGAAATAAAGTGCGTTGTGTTTTCGGATCGAGCTTCATTGTTCTAGTTGGCATAATCAAAAAATGAATAATTTGTAGCGACTACAAATCTAAAGACATTTATTTAAATAAACAAGTAAACAACTAGAAATCGTGCATTAAATCATTTCAGAGCTAAATAACTCAGCTATTTAAAACTTTACAAGTATCTTTGCAAAATGATGGAACGAAACAAATTAAATGGACATATTGCTATTTTTGTAGCAAACGTATTTTTTGGGTTAAATAATCCTATTTCGCGTACATTAATGCCCGAAATAATTGACCCCACGACACTTACTTATTTTAGAATGCTTGGAGGTGCAATTTTATTTTGGTCGTCGGCTGTTTTTATTAAGGTTGAAAAGGTGCCGTTTAAAGATTTAGTGCAATTCTTTTTTGCAGCATTTTTTGCACTTACACTCAATCAACTGTCTTTTTTTACAGGTCTGTCCAAAACTTCAGCTATCGATGCTACTATTGTTGTTTCTATTTTGCCTATTGTTAGTATGTTATTGGCTGCGGTAATTATAAAAGAACCTATTACATTTAGAAAAGCTTTAGGAGTAGCCATTGGAGCTTCAGGGGCCTTGTTTTTAATTTTGTCAAAACATGGAAGCAATGTCGGGCAAGGAAATATAACAGGGAATCTGATCGTAATTATCGCCGTTTGTTCATTTGCACTCTACCTTACACTATTTAAAAATCTTATTTCAAGATATTCTGTGTTTACAATTATGCGTATGTTATTTATATTTGCTGTTATTCAAAGCTATCCTTTCTGTCATCACGCACTTGAAGCTTTCGACCCATCTGTTTTAACACTATCTGTTTCCCTTCGCATTGCTTATGTTGTAGTTATTGCCACCTTTGTGTCGTATATTTTGTTAGGTATAGGTCAGCGCGTGCTACTTCCAACTACGCTAAGTATGTACAATTATATGCAGCCTATTGTAGCCTCTATAGCTGCGGTGGCAATAGGTGTTGATGAGTTTAGTTTTAATCAGCTAATTGCTATCACGCTGGTGTTTTTAGGTGTGTATATAGTAACTCAAAGTAAAACAAGAGCGCAATTAGAAGCTGAAAAACTAAAAAAATCAGTCGAAAACACTTTGTAAAACGGCGAGCGAATTTACAATATGGAAGTTGGGAATGTGTAATTTATAGTACTCAATTAAGGTTTTGAGTAGATCAATACGAACCGACCTACTAATGTTTAAATCGCTCATCGAAAAATAATCGACCGTCGCCAATTGGCATAAAGCTTCAGTAAGTGGATCGGTTATATAATGTACATGTAGTGGGCGCATTTGTACAAACTCACCATTCATTAAATCAAAGCACTTACCTGACTGCTGGTTGAAATGTGGCTCGCATCCCAAAAAACGTGTAAGTTTAAGTAAAAAAACAAGATGAAAGTTTGCCGTTAATTCCTGCGTGTGATCTAATACTTGTATCGATTGTGCCAAAAATACATAGAGTTGCTCATCGGGTGTCGATAATCGCAATGTGCGATATAAGATTTCGGAAATAAACAATGCCAATGCATTTTTAATTGGATTTATTGAGATGCCTGCTAGCGGAATATCAATGCGTATATCTTTAATAGTATGTAGCTCCTTGCCTGGATGAAATGAAATATCCATATCAACTAGCGTGAGCGGTTGAAAAAATGCAGCCTTTGTTGTCGATTTCTTATTGTTCATCCCTCGCACCATAAACGAAGTCCGTCCGTACATCTCCGTATAGATAGTAACTATAGTAGATGTGTCGGAAAATCGAAGCGTATGCAGAACAATTCCTTTGGTTTTTATGAGCATAAAATATATTTTTCGATGCAAATATACACTTTAAATTCACATACTTTTGGCTGTTTTGATAGAAATGAAGGTCCAAAACACCATAAAAAAAAGAAAATTTCAGCACGCACCACATGTAAAAGGCCTACAATGCCTATAGAGGTGAAAAAAAATCACATATTAGTGGTTTGAATTTCAAAGAGATAGAAAATAATTGCATTTTTTTTACTCAAAGTGCTTGCAGATTCAAAAAAGTGCCGTATATTTGCACTCGCAATTGAGAGCAACTTTTACGGCACGAAAGTAAAGTAAAACAACAAGCTTCAAGGTCCATTCGTCTATCGGTTAGGACGCCAGGTTTTCATCCTGGAAAGAGGGGTTCGACTCCCCTATGGACTACTACATTAAAGAAATTAAAAAAAAAGTATATTTGAGATGGCAAATCACAAATCTTCGATAAAAAGAATTCGTCAAGCAGAGAAACGCAAATTGCACAATCGTTATTACGCTAAAACAGCTCGTAATGCCGTTCGTAAATTACGTTCAACTACCGAAAAAACAGTAGCTACAGAAATGTTACCAAAAATCAGCGCAATGCTTGATAAATTGGCTAAACGTAATATCATTCACAAAAACAAAGCTTCGAACCTACGCTCGAAACTAACAATTTTTGTAAATAAATTAGCATAATAGCTTCTTGAAAATTATACAGAAGCCCTTTTCCTTATGGAGAAGGGCTTTTTTGTCGTGAACATAACTTGTCGCTTTTATTTATTTTAATTAAAAAGTGCATGCCACAGTTCAAACCTCTCTGCCTGACTAGCACCATGGCGCGATAAGTCTTTAATTATTTTTTCAACGCTATGTTCCATCCCTAATTTTGTTTTCGAATAAAACTTATCTGCATAACAAATTACTTGCTCCTCGATGGATTGAGGCTCGTAATTGCCTAGTGGAATAGGTAGATTGTTTAGCTCAATCATCTCACGTGTTAAACCAGTGCCTGTATGACGTTCGCAAACTAGTGCATGTTTTGGATAACCCTCGCTTCGTAATAACTCAGCCCCTAAATAGCCATGTTCGATATACTGATGTGGACCTGTACAAAAAATACGTGGAGCGCTACATTTGAAAATTCCAATATCATGCAAGAGTGCTGCTTGCTCCACAAATTCCCTATCGATATTTAACTCAGGATGCTTTTCGGCTACCAATAGAGCCTTTTTCATCACTTGCTTACTGTGTGCAACAAGCACAACATATAAATCGGATTTTTTATCGTAGTATTTTTCAATTAGTAAATATGGATTCATGTTGATTTTTTAAAAAATTGAATTACAAAAGTAGCTAAATAGCAATAAATACGGGTGACTATAATAAAAAACTTTATTCAGGAATTTACACGCTAGCCAAAACTAAACTTTTAAGTATATTTGCAGCTAATTTGGAAATGTAATTTTGCAAGCAAATGAATAACGAAGATAAGAAAAAACTAGTTGAGCGATTATGTAAAAATACGCTAATGGAGCATCTGGGGATGAATTTTGTAGAGCTTGAAGCAGGTAGAGTAGTTGCTACCATGCCCGTTGATCGCCGAACAGTGCAACCAATGGGCCGTTTGCATGGTGGAGCTTCCATGGCGCTTGCCGAATCTATAGGTAGTATTGGCTCTTCCTTTCTTGTTGATACACAAAAATATCATGTGCTAGGCGTAGAGATAAGCGGAAGCCATACAGGTACAACCAACGAAAATGAAGTTATTGCAACCGGTATAATTCTACACCAAGGAAAATCATCACATATTTGGGAAGTAAAAATAAAGGATAAAAACGACAAGCTAATCTCAGTATGCCGATTGTCGTGCCGCATTATTGCAATAAAAAATTAAATTTACGATGCAGAACCCAAGTATTTTTCATGCTAAATTAGCGGCTCTTCAAACTTGTTGCCTAAATAGTAGCAGTTCGTTTGTATCGTTTAAATTACCACTCGAAAATAACATCAACACCTATGTTCAGTTCAATTCGTCGCCTCGATCGATTGATTCAGTTGGTAGTATTGACAGTGTTGAAGGATTTGTGTTTTCACCTTTTTTGCTTGATGAAAAAAATAAAGCTTATGTTGTTGAGCCTGACTATAAGTTTGTTAATAATAATTTACCCGACGATATTTTTGAAATAATTAGTAGCAAATCAATAAAAAGTAAAATTGCTACAACTATTAGAGATAATGCTTGTGCGACAACAAGCAAAGAGGAATTTGAGGCTTCGGTTGCAAAAGCACTCGAAGCCATTCATAGAGGTGATTTTCAAAAAGTTGTATTGTCAAAAATTCAACATGTTGATAAGCCTGATGGGTTTTCGGAGGCTGCATTTTTTCAATCCCTTTGTGAGCAATACCCCTACGCATTTGTCTATTTTATATCAATAGGTGCCAACTGCTGTTGGATGGGAGCCACGCCCGAACCACTTTTAGTAAGTGCTAATAACTGTATGCAAACGGTATCGCTGGCTGGCACTCAACAGGCTGATGATAAATCTATTGGAGAGTACGTCTGGAGCGTAAAAGAGCTCGAAGAACAAGAAATAGTTACCCAGTTTATTGAAGAAACTTTACTAGAAAAAGGGATTTGTGATTATCGAAAAAGTAAAACTCAAAATTATAAAGCTGCCAATTTGATTCACTTAAAATCAAGTTTTGAATTTCCTATCGATGTTCACAAAAATGCGCTGTCAAGTTTGATATCGGCACTTCATCCTACGCCATCGATCGGAGGTTTGCCACGTGCGGAGGCTGTTGAGTTTATTACACAGACTGAAAAGCACGATCGAGGTTTCTATACTGGATTTTTAGGTGCACTTCAACCAAATTCGGATGTCCAACTTTTTGTGAATTTGCGCTGTATGCAACTTTTTCCTTCGAGTATATTGCTTTATAGTGGAGCTGGAATCACTAGCTCATCTAGGCCCGATAAAGAATGGATTGAGACAGAAAACAAACTTCAAACACTGAAACAAGTTATTTTTTCGCCAAAGTATTAAGGTTATTTTGTAACTTTGGCGTTCGAAAATTTTAAATAAAATATTATCAACATAAAGATATGGGTCAATTGAAAAAAAACATTGCTATTGTAGCAGGCGGAGATTCATCGGAAGTAGTAGTTTCGTTAAAAAGTGCTGCGGGCATCCGCTCGTTTATGGACAAGGAGCGTTACAATATTTACATTGTAACTATTGTTGGTAAAACATGGCAAGTTGAATTGTCTGATGATCAGAAAATTACTATCGATAAAAATGATTTTAGTTTTCAACTCTCAACAGAAAAAATCGTTTTCGATTTTGCATATATCACCATACATGGTACGCCTGGCGAAAATGGTATTTTACAAGGATATTTTGATTTAATAGGTCTTCCTTATTCTTGTTGTGGCGTTTTGGCCGCCGCTGTTACGTTTAATAAATTTACTTGTAACCACTATCTCAAAGGTTTTGGCGTTAAGGTTTCGGAGTCTATTGTGTTGCGTCGCGGTCAAACTATCGATAGTGCTGCTGTAGAAGCTAACATCGGTTTTCCGTGTTTTGTAAAGCCCAACGTGGGTGGAAGTAGCTTTGGGGTAACTAAAGTTAAAACGGTAGAGCAGGTTCAGCCAGCTATCGAGAAAGCATTTGCCGAAGGCGACGAAGTGATGATAGAAGCATTTATGGCGGGTACTGAGATAACCTGTGGGATTTACAAAACTAAACAAAAAGCACAAGTACTGCCCATTACCGAAGTAGTTAGCGAGAATGAGTTTTTTGATTACGATGCAAAATACAAAGGGCAAGTGTCTGAAATTACACCTGCGCGCATAAGCCCAGAGCTTACACAGCGTGTACAGCAACTTACATCGGCCATTTATGATATTTTAGGCTGCAAAGGTATTATTCGCATTGATTATATTATTTCGGAGGGTGACGTAATAAACCTGCTTGAGGTTAATACAACGCCTGGTATGACAGCTACAAGCTTTATTCCTCAACAAGTAGCCGCTGCTGGATTGGATATAAAAAATGTAATGACAGAAATTATTGAAAATGAGATCATTTAACGAAATAACAGAACTCGTTTCGAGCGAAATTGCAAAAATTAAGTGGGACAAAAAACCGATAGGCCTTTACGAGCCTATTGGGTACAGCATGGAAGCTGGAGGTAAGCGTATCCGTCCGGCATTGGCTCTGATGGCTTGTAATCTATTTACCGATGAACTTGAGCCGGTTATTGCTCCAGCTTTGGGTGTTGAGATTTTTCACAACTTTACCCTCCTTCACGACGATATTATGGATAAGGCCGACCTACGAAGAGGGCGTGCAACTGTGCATAAGAAATGGGATGAAAATACGGCGATACTTTCAGGTGATGCTATGCAAATTGTTGCTTATCAGCTCATTGCAGAAACGCCACCAGCGCATCTTAAAGCTGTGTTGGATTTATTCTCTTCTACAGCCATCGAAGTGTGTGAAGGGCAGCAGCACGATGTTGATTTTGAAACTCGCTCTACTGTAGATGCCGATGAATACTTAGAGATGATTCGGCTTAAGACGGCTGTATTGTTGGCCTGTTCGCTTAAAATTGGAGCACTTATTGGAGGTGCAACTCCAAACGATGCCGATGAAATTTATGATTTTGGCATTAACTTAGGTCTTGCGTTTCAGTTAAAAGACGATTTGCTCGATGTGTATGGTGATGAAGCTACCTTTGGAAAAAAAATTGGAGGTGATATACTTTGCAATAAGAAAACGTACCTTTTGATACATGCGCTGCAACTGGCTAAAGATGAAAATTATACTAAATTAGTAACATTTTTAGAAAAAGAATATTCTGAGCCTCAAGACAAGATAAATGATGTTACGGAAATGTATAATGTGTTGGGTGTTAAAAAAATATGCGAAGACAAGATGGTGTCATATTTCGAAATGGCAATCGCAAATTTAAATAATATTCAAGTAAATTCATATAAAAAGCAAGAATTGAGAAAATTAGCTGAAAAATTATTGTCGAGAAACGATTAATTTTTTTTATCTTTGTAGGCAGATGATAATTTACAGTAACAAAATGATTGTTTTTTTTTAACTAAGATCTCATTTTTTATATTGTGAATTTATGAATTGGAAATTTTAAAATTGAAGATTTATGCCCTATCGCCGACTACCGAATACTGATCAGGCACGATTAAGAGCATTGCGTACAGCTGTACAAAACTCCGAAGTGCAAAGTTTTAATACGCAAGCGGTTAATTATAAAACTACTTTGGAAGCTCGAAACTTTCTGAGTGTTTTTGAAAAGCAGCTAGTGCAATACCAACATGCACTCGATAATCAAGTGTCGGCAAATAAGCGCTACCAACAGATTGTTCATAACGCACGTCTTTATATTTCTCACTTCATACAGGTGCTAAATTTAGCTGTTATACGTGGCGATATAAAAAAGGATCACAAAATTTTTTACCAACTTGACCCCAATAACCATACAGTACCAGATTTGACTACTGAAGCTGCATTGTTGCAGTGGGGTAAAGCAATTATCAGTGGCGAGAACGAACGCGTTCGAAATGGTGGACTTCCAATTTATAATCCAGCAATAGCAAAGGTGCAAGTTCATTTTGAGGTGTTTAAAGAGTATAAATCGACTCAAAAAATGCATCAACTCTCAACAAACCGAAACTGGGAAGAATTAGTGAAAATGCGCGAAAGGGGTGATAGTATAATTTTGGAAATTTGGAATCAGGTAGAACAAAAATTCAAAAACGAAAAACCCTACGCAAGACTCACTAAATGCAAAGAATTTGGACTTATTTTTTATTACCGTAAAGGGGAAAATGAAATTACTCCCCTTGACGATATGGAATTGGTTGAATCATCGGATTATTCAAAAT